>CBDVDL010000038.1:0-10966 GCA_965372735.1 uncultured Alphaproteobacteria bacterium
CCTTTTCGTTCTTGACGCTCAATTTCATTTTCTTGTGACGGACATATGTTAGGAATAAAATCAAAACTGCGTGTGGGACTCGATGTCGGGTCGCACTCGATTAAAATCATTGTGCTGGAACGCGGCGCGCGCGTTCCCAAGCTTATCCATGCGCGATGCCGGGAAATCTACACCGGCGCGGAAAAGTACGATCCCGAAGGACCGAAGAAAGCGACGGTTGTGCCGCTGCTCGTAGAAATGTTCTACGAGATGGGACTCGCGCCGAAGAAGCTGAAACATCTGGGCAGCGCTGTCGGCGGTACGAATATCTCCGCTAAAGAGATTCGCGCGCTGCAGCTTCCCGAAGAGGAAATGGCGTCGGCGATGCACCTCGAAGCGCGAAAGCATTTGCCGCTGGATGGTTCTGAGAGTATCGTGGACTATCAACTCCTCGGCGATGACCCCAAAGAACCGGATAAAGTGCGTGTTCTGTTAGCGGCCACCACGCGGCGCACCTTTGATGCGCACCTCGACATCATGCGCGAAATCGAATTGAAGCCGGGCATCGTGGATGTCGAACCGCTGGCCGTGCTCAATTCCTACGTCGGTGTGACCGAGTTGCCTGATGACGGCGCGCTCGTTTTTCTGAATATCGGATGCCGCAAAACGAATCTGACGATTATAGGACGGAAGGATTTATTCTTCACGCGGGATTTGGGCATCGCCGGTCAACATTTCACTCTCGATATCATGCGCGATCTGAATCTGGAATACCCCGAGGCCGAGGAACTCAAGCTGTCGCGCGGATTGAATCCCGATGTCAAACGTGCCAATGATGGTACAGCAGCGCTCGCAGTCCACGAGAAATCCGCGCTGGAAAAACTCGGCGACGAAATCAGCCGCTCGCTGCGTTACTATATCAAAGAAACCGGCCAGTCGATGTTCATGAAATTTGTCCTGACCGGAGGAACGGCCGGTTCAAAGGAACTGCAGGAGTACCTTCAGGAAAAATTCAACCTGCCTGTTGAATCGTATAACGCGCTCGCTTCGCTTGAAGGCGGCGCGGGACGCGAAGACAATCCATGGCAATACGCCGCCGCCGTCGGACTCGCCCTCCGCGCGCAGGCGGTGTAAAGACAAATTCCGCCGCGGCATGCGTCCTCGCGTGCCCGGCAAACAAATTCGCCGCGATTGGGTGCCCCCACCCATCGCGTGAAAAGGGAAGCCAGCTGAAACAAATCCTTTTCATACTTTTCCTTTGCACGTTCGTCTGTGTGTCTTTCGCGCAGCCAACAGGAACAGCAGCAACTGATTCTCAGACGGAATTGTTGCGTGAACTCAGCGAAGAGATACACAATCTTAAACAGGCTGTGGATACTCTCGGCGTTCAGGTTGCCCGCACAGAAACTACTTCGAGGAAGAATCTCGATAAAACCGAGAATCCCATCGGAACTGCCGTTAATTTGCTAGAGGTTTGCGTCGCTGTACTTGCGCTGATTCTCTTGGTGGCTGGTTATTTGGGTATTACCGAAGCAAGAGGATGGAGGAGAATTCGACGAGCCGCGGAGAGAAGAGCAAGTGAAGTCGAAACTAAGTTTGCGGATGTCACCGAACATGCCAAGAATGTTCATAAACTTCGGGAGGAAGTTGAAGAAGCACTTAAGGAAGTTCGAGAATGTGTAAGTGTTATTCAAGGACTTCGAGAACAGGCTGAAAAAGACGCTAGAGAATTTTCTGCGCGAATAAAGGCTCCTTTACCGATACCGAGGGAAAAAATCACATCTGAGGTCAAAGAACAGTTTGGCGAAATCAATCGACGACTGGAACGTGTTGAAGCTTTTGGTGGCAAACTCAGAGCTGAGGATTATTTTAATCGCGGAGTTGACCTAAACTACAAGAGAAAGTGCAAATTGGCGCTTGAAGCTTTTGCGAAGGCGATCGAGATTGATCCTAATTTTGCTTGGGCGTGGCTTTACAAGGGGTCGGTGCTTAGCGACCTTGGTAATATAAGAGAAGCAATAAAAGCTTTTGGTACAGCAATTGTGAAAGGAATTCATATTGAAACTGTCCTTGTTCAAGGACTATTTGGTCGTGCCAGCATGCATTCTGTTTTAGGAGAGAGGAAAGAAGCACTTGTGGACCTGAAAAGAGCGATAGACATTGATAAAATGTTCAAGAGATTGGCTGTGAAGAGCATAGAGTTTAAGGACCTCTGGGACGATCCGGAATTCAAGAAATTAGTTGAGTGATTCTATGCGAGTGACACACCCGCCACGGCGAGAAAGGTATTGCGCGAGAGGGAGGGCACACACTTGTGGCGGAGTCGTTTTTGTAGGCCCAGACCAGGGGAAAAGGCTATCGTGGACTATGAAAAGCATCTGAACTCAGTAATCACAATTGCCTTTGGTTTGGCTATCACCTTGGCAGTGGCTTGGATTATACTATACACGATTATAATACCTCTGGTCATAATTGCCGTCGGATTGTTTTTTGTGATAGCCATCGGATTCGTAATTTATCACCAATGGATAAGCGAGACAGCAAGATATAATCGTGGTGTTAGACTGTACCGCAAGGGAGAATATGAATTGGCCCTGAAGGCTTTTAATAGTGCGGTGGAGTTGAAACCAAACTTTCCTGAAGCATGGAACAACAAAGGAGCCATTCTTCTAAATCTCGGTCGCAACGAAGAAAGCCTAAAGGTTCTTGATAGGGCAATCGAACTCAAACCAAACTATTCCGAGGCATGGTCCAACAGAGGTCTCGCGCTTGTCAATCTCAGGCGCTATGACGACGCTTTGGAGGCCTATAACAAGGGTATCAAGCTCGAACCAAGGTCAGCTGAGGCATGGTTTAACAAGGGAGTGGCACTTCATAAACTCGGTCGCTATGATGACGCACTTAAGGCTCAGGGAAAAGCAATTGAGATTAAACCGGATTATGCCGATGCATGGTCAAACAAGGGAGTCGCACTTCACAAGCTTGAGCGATATGAAGAGGCCTTCAATGCATATGAGAAAGCGATTGAGCTCAAACCAGATGATGCTATGGCATGGTTTAACCGTGCCTGTGCCAATGCTCTTTTGAATAAAAAGCCAGAGGCAATTTCAGATTTGAAGGAAGCTATTATAATTGATGAAAAACTAAAGGAGAAAGCGAAGACAGACGAGGATTTCGAGAGCCTCTGGGATGATCCAGAATTCAAGAAATTAGTTGAGTGATTATTGCGCGAGGGGTAAACGGCACCCACTCGCGGCGAACAGTTCTTTGTAGGGGCTGACCTACGTGTCTGCCCGCGAAATCCAAATAGGTGCAAAAACGGGCGCACACGCGGGTACGCCCCTACGGAAATTTTAAACCATTGCGGGTCTGGAGACCCACAACGGCGTGTTTTATAGAATATTCATTGGAGCGTTTGTGATAAAACAGTTTACGATTAATCTGAACAAGGGGGAAGGCGAGGCGGTGCTAAAGGCGCGAGTGCGGGAGCGACGGTCGCTGATATATCTGGTGATTATCGCCATCGTGCTCATTGTCTTGAGCGGTTTCACGTGGTCAAAGCACCGGGAGCTTCGTGATATTGTCGAGTCCAAGCGAGACAAGATTGCTGACATCCAGCATCAGCTTGATTCCCTCCGGCGAGAAGGCACCAAGGTGTCCAAGCAGGATGTCATGTCGCTGGCGAAGCTCGAAAAAGATCGTTTCCTCTGGGCGGCAAGATTGGAAGCGCTGGCGCATGTGCTGCCGGACGGCATGGCGCTTACCGGGTTGAAATTTGAACACAACCGGTTCGTCATCAAAGCCATTTCGAAAATCAAGACGGATGAAAAGGAATTCGAGCGCGTCTCCCGACTCATGGACATCTTAGAAACGACGCCGGAATTCGCCAGCCGGTTCCGGGATATTCGTTTCACACAATCCAAGCGGCGGCGAATCGAAGATCAGGAAGTATTGGAACTTGTTATCACCTGTTTCCCTCAGCAACCGATGGCAAAGAAGGCGCGGGTACCGCGCTCCGTCGATCGTCCGACACGCGGATAACTAACGAGTAACGCGATGAAAAAAACTCTGATAGCTCTTCTTATTTTGGTTTTATTCGGCGGCGGCCACTATTTGTATCAGCGGCTGGTTTACGCGGAACTTCCGCGTGAAATCCGTCAGCTTGATCAAACCATCAGCCGCGAAAACGAAAAGCTCATCGCCGCGCAAATTATCGCCGGAGAACTTCAGCGGGTCACGCAGCTCATTGAAGGCAATCTGGCGCTATCGCTGAAAGACAGTCTGGCGGAAGACGCGTCGATGCCGTTTATGGATTATATGACGGATCTGCTTCAAGAGATGAACGTGCGTCTCGTGCGGATTCAACCCGGACAGCGAGTGAATATGGCGGATTACATCAAGACGCCCTACATACTCGACGTCGAAACATCCTATGCCAATATGGTAGATTTTTTGAATCGTATAGAGAAATCGGATCGCTTGGTCACCATCGAGGAGTTTGAACTCTCCAACTCAGTTAAACGCTCCGAAGAGAGCGTCAAGCGCGGCGATATTGACCGGCGACCGCTGGCGATAACCATTTCAACATTAACACTGCTTAAACATCGGTAATCATCTGACACATGGCTGAACGAATTCATATTTTCTGGGGGATTCTTCTGACGCTGCTGATTGCGGTGGCGGTCTGGATGGTCGTGTCGAATGTTCGCTATTCGCGGCGCATCGACCATTATCATCAGCAGGCGCGGCAAGTCGGCATCGGCAGCGACGAAGAACTTTCGAGAACGGTTGCGACCCTCGAAACCGAGCTCAAAGAACGTCTTGAGTATGAGACGAATGTCGAAAGTGATCCGCTGGATCTGACCAAAGTTATCCAGTCGAAGAAATTCTTGGCGAGGTTGGGACTGCGCGAATCCCTCGAACAGCAGGGGCGCATGCGGTTATCCTGCACGGTTGTCGGCCCCAGCGAATCCGCCGTGATTAAGTTTTTGGGTCGCTCCTATGTGGTTCATACAGGGGATATTTTTAACGGTTATCGGGTTGAAGTCATCGAACCCGAGCGCATCGTGCTTATCAAAGGCGGGGCGCAGTTGGTGTTAGTCAATGAAAAAGCGCCCCAAGGTGAGATCGAGGAACTCGGCGGCGGGCGCGCAGGCAATTTTTAAATATCCGGCATCGCCCGGGAGAACCTTTTAGTTTTGTCGCGAGGAGAGTTTATGCATAAAAGGCTGCGACGTCAAATCATTCCAAGTTTCCTTGTCAGTTTCATTCTTTTGCTGCCGTGTCTGGCCGCCGCGCAAATCCAACCGGAGCTGCCTACCGGAGGTCTGAAGGAAGCTGACGAAGCCCTGCAGCGAAAAGTATCTATTGATGCCGACGATGCGTTTCTGCCTTCGATTCTTTCCATTCTGGCAGAGAAGAGCGGCTACAACATCGTCACCGGGCCCGGCGTGAACCGGGAAGAGCGTATTTCGATTCACCTGAAGGATACGCCCATCGAGCAGGCGATGAATCTGGTGGTGCGCGCCGCCGGACTTTCCTATGAACTCGTGGGGCGCTCGTTTCTTGTGGCACCGGCGGATAAACTCAAGGCACAGGTAGGGCTGACCTCCTATGTTATCGAGCTGCAATATACCGATGCGGTGGATTTTAAGGAGATGCTCAAAGAGTTCAACGCTCGAATCACCGTGGACGTGACGGGCAACAAGCTTCTCATCATCACCAGCCCCAAGACGATTTCGGATATTCTGAAGGTCGTTGCCGAGGTGGACAAACCAGCGCTGCAGATTATACTCGAGGTGCGCATTATCGAGGTGGCTGTTGAGGATGAACAAAAACTCGGTATTGACTGGAACCGCTTGTCAACCCTGCAGACAGTTTTTGTCGAAGGGCCAGTCGATGAGCTTGGGCGATTCATCGACCCGAGTCTGGGCGAAGTTCTCACCGGGCTTCAGGATTCTCCGCAAGGACTGGCTCCTACACAGCTTCCTTATTTCCCGCTGGAAACGAGTCGTCTGGGATACATGACGAAGCAAGCCTCGGCTTTTGAGATTGCGCTGGATTGGCTGATAAAGGCAAACCGCGCGGAAGTACTTGCCAACAGCGCTATAGCGACGATGAATAACACCATCGCTGAACTTGAGGTTATCGACATAATACCATACATTGCTCGCGCGGGTGGCTTGGGTGGGCAAGTCATGATTGAAAAAGAGCAGGTAGGTGTGAAGTTGACCGTCCGCCCAAAAGTAAACACGGATGGATACATTACCATGGAAATCTCGCCGGAGCTTTCCTCGATTTTTCAGTTTATCGAGTCGGGGGAATCATCGGTGCCGTGGGTGAAGCGCCGCACATCCACGACAACGATTCGCGTCAAAGACGGCGAAACGGCTATCATCGCCGGGCTCTTAGGAATTGACGCATCCAAGACGGTACACAAGGTACCTTTCCTTGGGGATATTCCGTTCATTGGCGGTCTTTTCCGGCATACAGCGGAGCAGACGCGCAAGACGGATCTGATTATTCAGGTGACGCCTCATATTATGGATCAAGGCTACCGTTTGCAAAAATCTAAAATGATTGAAAGTTCGGAGAAGAAATTCTTCCCTAAAGGGACATTAATGGAAAAGGAATCCGAATCAGATGAGGAACATGACGAAGAGTAATTTGTTTCTATTCGTCCTCGGAATCTGGCTCATCGTAGGGTTGCTTGGGGACGAGGTTTTCGCTCAGCGTGCTTCGCTGACGGGCATAGAGTCGGGCAAAACGAAGCTGGAAGAACTCTTGAAGTCTACTCCTCAGCGGCTTCCGGTATCGGAAACCTTTTTTGAAGGGCCGGTGGATCCGGAAGTTTTCGAGCTGGGGCCCGGAGATAAGCTGGATATTTTTCTCTGGCGTCCGACGGTAACGCAATTGCCGGTGGAAGTCAACGCTGAGGGAGAAGCGGTGATTCCGGCGGTCGGGCCGGTCAAAGTAGCGGGCATGTCTTTGGCGAAAGCCAAAGACGCGATGATCGCGAAAATTCGCGAGCGGTTTTCCGGTGCGGAAGTTACCGTTTCGCTGCGTGAAGTGCGGAAGTTTCGCGTCCATGTTTGCGGAGCCGTGATGGAGCCGGGGAGTTATCTTCTACCTGCGACCGCACGCGTGGCCGATGCGATTTGGATGGCGGGAGGTTTCTTACGCAGACCACGCGCCGAATGGGATACGACGTCTGTCATTGTCGCGTCGCAGCGGCGTGTTCGAGTGATTCCTGCCGGAGATATTGAAAATGAACAGCGCGCGGATTTGCTGCTCTTCGAGCGTGCCGGTCACACGGATGCCAATCCGCTGCTGCATGACGGGGATGTAATTCGGGTGCCGCTGAAAGAAGAGGGGCCGACCGAAGTTGGTGTTTTTGGCGGCATTTTTTCACCGGGACTTTTTGAATATGTGCCTGGCGACCGTATCGAAGTCTTGCTTGAATTGGCGGGCGGCATACGCGCGTCTGCGAATATGCAGGACGCCTACATCATACGTGCGGATGGAAGCCGGGTAGATGTTGAAGATGCGGTACTGCATAAAAGTGAATTCCAGCCCGGCGACCGGCTTTATATCCCGATGGAACCGGAACGGAAGCGATTCGGCACGGTAACGCTTAAAGGCGAAGTGACAAGGCCGGGCAGTTATCCGCTCGAAATCGGAAAAACAACTCTGCGCGATGTTTTAGCTCAAGCCGGTGGGACGCTGCCGACGGCAGCGCTGAACAGCGCTCGTTTGGTTCGCGCACCCGATTATGAGTTTCGCCAGCCGGAAAAAGGACGCTTGCTTCGCCCGCGCGACCCTGGGAATACTCTCGAAAAGCACGGCGCAGAACGGGAACTTACCGCGGCTTTAGAACGCTGGTTGGGGACGACGGTCGTCATCGATTTGCAAAATGATAACAGCGAAGATATCGTTTTGCGCGACGGCGATGTGCTGGAAATTCCTGAGCAGCCGCTCGGTATTCGGATGCTGGGATATGTGAACCGGAATGGTGAAACCGCGTATCATCCGGGATGGAAACTGAACGATTACCTTCGAGCGGTCGGCGGCGTTAATCGCGGCGGCTGGAAATCGAAGACGCGGATAGTAAAAGCGAGCAGTGGCGCGGTGGTAATTTATTCATCGAAGATTCGGCTTGACCCCGGCGACATTATTTTCGTCCCGCCCAAGCCGGAAGTCACCACTTGGAGTCAGATTAAAGACGGTATCGTAGTGCTCTCACAAGTTGCAACGATTGCGTTTATCGCTGCGAGTCTTAAATGATGAATCACGCGGCTCCATGATGAAACGGGCGCACACGTGGGAGTACCCCAATAGAATATTTTACGGTTAAAAAAACCTTTTATTGAATACGGCTTTTAGAGAGGGGAATAGGTGCAATGTTGGAGGTAGCTATGCAGGCAGTTAGAAAAGCCATGATAGTAGGGATGGCTTGTTTTCTCATCCTTGGGCTTGGATGTACCCGGAAGAAGGGTGTGACGTCCGAAGGAGGAATCGGAGCTCAGAACGTGGGAGGAATCTACGTTGAACTTTCGCGTGAAAGTGTGGATGTGGAAGCGGGCGGCTCGGATACGGTTTCGGTGATGATAACGGTTTATGATAACAGTTTTGTCGGAATCGAAGACATTCAGGTCGAGATGCGAGCGACCGGCGGCGTCGTGGGGCAGCCTGAAGTCACCGATGCCAACGGACAGACGGCGACGGTGTGGAGTTCGGCGGGTATCTTTGGCGAATTCGATATCATCGCCATGGCGGGCGGCAAAGCTGACACCGCGACGATTTGGGTCAACAGCACCGCATCCCGTTTTGGCACATTGATTATCAGTACCGATACAAAAGTCATCTACGCTGACCGCGGTCGAAGTTTCGCTAATATCATGGCGATACTCAAAGACCAATATGGAGAACCGCAAGCGCAGGACACCATCCGTTTCGCAACGCCGGGGTTTGGCACCGTCAAATCGCCGGTACTGACAGATAGTTTTGGCATTGCGCGCTCGACGTTTGAAGATGCACAAGGCATTCCTACCGCACCCGATTCGGCGATGGTTATCGCACGCTTTGTCGATTGGGGGCTGGCCGATACGGCTTATATTGTCATCGAACCCGAAGAACCGGTCGGCGAAGTTAATTTGACGGTTCAACCGGCTGAAGGCATCGCCGGGAAAGATTCCTCAACCGTTCGCGTCAATGTCTTCTTGGAGAACGGACTTCGCGCGCCGGATAACACGGATGTTCTGTTCCATACCGATTGCGGCGAGTTTAAGAACGATACTGTTAAAACATCAAATGGCATCGCTTTCAATACCTATTATTTCTGCCCGACACGAGGCACGGCCATGATTTACGCTAACGTGGGAGAGGTTGTGTCGAATGAATTCACGGTGATCGTGAATCCCGGCGGGCCAAAAACTGTCAGTATCGATGCAACGCCGAATGAAGTCTATGTCGGTTCGCAGGAGCTGGTTTCGGTAACAGCGCAAGTTTATGATTCGATGGGCAATCCTGTTTTTGAAGGAGCACTTGTAGGTTTCTCCACCACGCACGGTTCGATTAACGAAAACGCTCCGACCGACAATGACGGCATCGCGCGCGCGACGCTGAATCCCGGTACGGAAGCCGGGAATGCCAAGGTGAAGGCATTCGTCGGTCAAGCGGTCGATTCGGTAACGGTGCGCATCGTAGCGGGAACGGCTAATACGCTGGCGCTGAATGTATCACCGGCTTCAATTCAGGTGCGAGGCACCGGCGGCGTGGATCAGGCGCTTGTCGAAGCGACGGTTTTGGATGCCAATCAGAATCCGGTGCCTGACGGGCAGTGGGTGACGTTCCAGATTGTCGTCGGTCCGGGAGGAGGAGTCAATATCAACGGCAGCGGCGATATTGATTCCGCTCAAACATCCAGCGGTGTTGCGCGAGTAACTTTGAACGCCGGGATTTATCCGGGCATCGTTGATCTTCGCGCGTCCACCTATGTGGAAGGTGAAGAAATCTTCGCGCATAAATCAAATATCTCTGTTGTTTCCGGTCCCCCGGCGTCCATCAGCATACAGCCGAGAGAAATCGGCACGGACGCAGGCGGCGGAGCGTGGATGGTTGAAGTGGCGGCGCAGGTTCGAGATATGTACAACAACCCGGTCTCGAACAATTGGGTTGTGTTCTTCAGTATAGAACCGGATGTCGCTTCAATTGAATCTGATCAGGTTTACACGGGAAATCCGGATATGAATGACGACTCGCGCGCAGGCTTTGCTTATACGCAGCTCACATGGCTGAGCTCGCAGACATTCCAGCAGGTGATTATCACTGCGGAATGCCAGCCGCCTGAGGGAACCGTACGCGAAGACACCACGTTCGTGCTGCCGCTTCAGGAAGGAGAATTGAATCTCTTGTGCACGCCGCAGCACTGGCATTTTCTCGACGATGGCGACCCGACCCGCGTTCGATGTCTGGCAACGGTTCAGGATGGGCATCATGTGCCGATAAACGGTGCGCGGGTGTTCTATTTTTCTCAGCGCGGGCATTTTTACACGTCCTCTTCGGGCGGTTCGCGCGCCGATGAATATATCACGGGCACCCCACCGGCGGATGCCGGCCAGTCGATTCTCTGGCTGCGCGTCGAGATGCAATGGGCGTTTCCAGATCCCATCACGGTGGAAACCACCTGCGAAGTACGTGTGGAGTTGCTTTACTATGGAGGTGTCGCCGCTGATGCGGTGATTGTGCAGCTTCAACGCGGCTCGGGCGGATAATTCTCGCCGAGGCAGATCCCCTGATCTGCCCGGAATGTAATCTGTTGCCATTGCGGGTGACACACCCACAACGGCGGAAATGGCGAAGTAGGATGTGGGTCTGTGACCTGTCCGCTTTGTGATACCATCATTCAATATCAATTCCGGATAATAAATTCGAGTTCACATGCGAAAAAAGATAGGCGAAATTCTTCTCGAACAAGAAAAAATTTCCG
>CBDVDL010000039.1:0-10806 GCA_965372735.1 uncultured Alphaproteobacteria bacterium
TCCACAATGGTGCCGAGCTCTTTTTGAATTTCGTTGAATAATTCTTTAAGGTCTTCGGCTATATTTGCTGCCGCAGCGATGTTATGTAATACTAATTGATTTTGCTCCGCCCGCTTGCGTTCGGTTTGATCCCTGAAGATGCCAAAAGTTCCAGCGTAGTTCCCGGATTCATCAATCCAGGGGCTGGCAGTGAGAAGTAGCTGACGTTTATCGCCGTCCGGGCGAATAATCTCGATTTCGTAAGTTGTTCTGTCTCCTCGGCGGCGTTTTTCAGTCTGCTTCTGAATCGTCTGGAAAGCTCTCTGGTCCGTAAAGTCCTTCAGGTTCCTGCCCACGAGCTTTCCTGGGGAAACACCAAAAATCTCTTCCGCTGCTGGATTGCAAAAGGCGAATCGCTCATCGGGAGTGACGATACCAATTCCTTCTCCCTGCTGCTCAATCAGGAATCGGTATTTTCCCTCACTCTTCCTAAGTGCCTCCTCCATCTGCTTGCGTTCCGTGTTATCAACGACAATTCCACGTATCCCCACCGTATTACTGCCATGAACAATCGGACTAGAAAAAATAATAACCGGGAAGGTTCTGCCATCTTTTCTGCGCGCGGTGTATTCATTGCCGTGCGTCTCTTCGCCGTGAAGAATCCTCTGAGTATTTTCCATCAGTCGATCATGCTCTTCGGGAATAAACAATTGAAGGTTATTCAAGCCGTTATCAACATCCTCTTGAGTGTACCCGAAGGCTTCAAACCCACAGCGATTTGTGAATGTGAGATTGCCATCCAATGTAATTTCAAAAACGGTCTGCGGCAATAAATCCGCCAGCTCTCGGAACCTCCGTTCGCTATCCCGCAACGCCTCTTCCGGTTGTCGATGTCGTTCGTCCGAAGCTTTTAAAGTTGCGACTTCCTGACGTAATGCGGCGATGTCGGCTATGAGCTGCGCTTTTGTCTTTTTTTCATCCTTCATGGCATCCTCAAAACAAATTGTATCAAACATACAGATATGATAAGGTTAATCTCGTTCATTGTCAATAGGTTTCTCGCAGTATCCTCTAATATATTGACATTTTTTGATTTCCGGCCGGATTTGCGGACTGCCGTCCGGCGCTACCGGATATCATACGACAAAGGCGGCACTTTAGAAGCGCCGCCTTTGCTATTTTCGAGATATTTACCCGCTTGTGATTTTTATTTCACCAGCAGGAGCTTTCGAATCTGAGTGAATTCTTTCGCTTCCATACGGCAGAAATAAACTCCCGATGGGAAGCTCGACGCATCCCACGCAACCGTGTAGGAACCGGGCATAAGCTTCTCGCTCACCAGAGTGGCTGTTTCCCGTCCTAAGAGATCAAAGACTTTCAAAGTAACAAGTCCTGTCTCTTTGACATCATAACGAATCGTCGTCGTCGGGTTGAACGGATTCGGATAGTTCTGGTGAAGCGCATACTCGGTCGGTATCAGCGCTTCCGTCGGGGATTCCACTGTCAGCAGAACATCGCTGTCAATGACGATAGTCATTTCATCACAGCTCGTGTAATAGACCGACGTCGAGATAAAGTAGGTTCCGGCGAGAAGGCTCAAACCAAGAATTTCTTCATCGTCTCCGGTAAAGGTGTTATCGGCTGAACCCACGCAGGTATTGGTCGGGTCGGCGCAGTCTATGAAGACCATTACCTGGTTGTCTCTGGGCCCGGAAACAACGATATCGAGCACTCCGGGTTCCCCGATGGAAATCTGATAGACCACATCCGGACCCGAAGTGTAATCCGAGCCGGAACAATTGTATTCAGACCACACGATGGGTACCGGGTCGGTCCCACAACAGGTGCTGATAGTGTTCTCATAGTGATACACGTTGGGAATGATAATCGGATCTTCGCAGTAGTCCGTGATTTGGCAGCACCGCGTCACAATCTTGTACTTAGCCCAGCAGCCGGGACTGGTCTGATAGACATCCAAATACAGATACCACGGTTCCGTGAGGTCGTTTGTCAGCTGCCAGCCTGCTGTGTTGCCACTACCTTCCACAGAACAATCGGCACGCAGCAAATCGTTGGCGATACACGTCGTGGGTCGCTGGCTGCACGTGTGCCCGTCGTAAAGCGATATGGACATGATGGTTTCTGGAGGAACCACGATGGCGTAGATGTCATGTTCGCCATCCGGACAAACCTTGCCGCAAATCGTATCCTCACAGGCAATCGTATGCGGATCGACAGGATCATCGCATATATCATTGGGTTCGGTTTCTCCCGGCTCGCAGCAAAGCACCCAGTCATCGCAGTTCGGCGCGCCCGGCACGCAGTAAACCGACAAGATGTAGGGGCCGGTCGAACTGGAGAAACCCTTGACATGGATATAGTAGGTTCCTGCAGAAAGCACATCTGTTTCAAGATAGCTGTCCCACCCCTCGCCGCCGTCGTCATCGTAAAATATCTGGGCACAACTCGCGTTATAGACGCGCACCTGTGGATCCAGTCCCTGACCATAGGTCCAATAGCCCGGTGTGTCATCCGCGAAAACATCAATGAAGAGCTGATAGGTCTCTCCCGGTGCAATAACGAACTCGTAATAATCCTCGTCATCACTGACCTGAATTTCTCCACACAGTGTATCCTCGCAGAGGACATAGCAAGCAGGACTCGCAAGCGGACAAGTATTATTGTCGGGTTCTACGTCCCGATCCGGATAAGGGCAAACCTGCTCGCACGGATTCGGATCGCAATCGATGCCGGGATGCCAGGTACGACTCGGAGCTTGACACTCCGCAAAGGTCGTGAAGGTGCATTCAGCGGTAGAATCATTGCAGCACGCGCCGTAGCCGCACGGAATATCGAGCTCCGCACAGGTTGTATTGCCATAGAAAATACCCTGACAATCAGCTGCGGCAACACCGTCCTGACAATCTCCGGTCTCCGGAATACAGCACGCTCCGATTAAATCTCCCGTTCCAACCAGACACATGCCCAAGTCGAATGCTTCTTCCGTCATAACCAAGCCATCCCAGAGAAGAGACATGCCGTCTCCCATGCCAGAACTCATCCACAGAAACCAGCAGTCCGTCGGGGAACCGACACTGGTAGCCTGAATCGAAACCCAGCCTTCCGCGATAAAGCAGCAGGGATCGAGCGTCGCGCTGTAGTAATAGAGGGGGAAATCCATGTAGAACAAGCCCGTCCCGTGCCCTGAAATAGTAACGGTATTCGAACACATTTCAGCGCCGGGGACTCCAGCGGCGTCTTGATAGAATTTAATCTCGAATGTCATCGGGTCTTCATCGCACTCAGCCCAAGGATTCATGAGACTGAGTCCCCAGAAGTGAATCTCGCATGTCGGGCTTGTGACACCCGAGAAACTCTCATAGCGTATTAGGGGATCATACCCCGAACCTGTACGCAAATCGCTGACTCCGGCTGTCCATGCTTCTTCCGGCAAATGTACCACCTGCCCGAACGTTGTGTTTTCCGGGCATTCAGGCGGCTCAGGGCACGGACCGGCGGAAGACACATCCAACACGAAATCACCGCAATTGCTCGAGTAACCTTCGACCTGAATCCAGATGTCACCGGGATAGAAACAATCTACGATTTCGGACTGAAGACCGCAACCGTCATCATTGTGAGTGATTTCAGTCACGCAGCACTCGCTCCAGACCCATAGATAGGTGTCATAACCAGATTGACAGAGGCTGATAGTGAGCAGTTCATTAGGTTCCTGCACGGTGTACTTGTAGAAAACATCCGGCGCATCATTGCCGCACACGTTGTGCGCGGCGCAGGTGTTCCCACTGTCGGTGTAGGGTAGACTCAGAATCACGGTCGCTGTATGGCAACTATCGTTCGTCGGCGGTGGCGCACACGTGTCTATTCCCAGATCGAAGAGTGGAATGCAATCCGGCGTCGGATAGGTATCGATCATGATGTAGTAGGTTCCCGGGTCAAGCAGAACACCCGTCATCCCATGCGGTGCAGCACTATAACTGGTGGAATAGTCCATACAAGGATCCGCCGGCGGGCACTCATCATCAATAGCGATACCAGTCCAAGTCGTGGCACCCGGATCAAGTGTGATGTCAACACAAATCGTGGCAGTAACAGTCAGCTCGTAGATAATGTCCTCTCCGCCATCGTAGCCGCCAAGGCAAGTGGCAGAGTAAGTGTTACCTCTACCACAGTTCGTCTGATCTGCATCCGCATATGGTAGAGCCGCCGGTAGGGTGACAATGATGGGATCGGTACAATCATCGCCGGTCGCATCGAGATGACCATGCGCCCGAGGTTCATCACCTCCAAGTAATTGATTCAATTCATTCCAGAGGGTAGCATGCTCCAAACCCTGTTCTTTCAGTTCCTGAATTCTCTGGAAAAGTTCTTCGATACGCTGCGCTTTTGCAAGTTTTGCCGCGTAAGCTCGCTCCTTTTCCGTCTGCTTTGGAGCACGTTCCAGTCTCACAGGAGTCGAAACCGGCTCTTTCGTCACCGTCAAAGCTGCAGGAGGCACGGAAGCTGTTGCAGGAGCGGCAACCGGCCTGACGATTTCCGTTTCAAAAGATAGTGCCGCCGCGGATTCGCTTGCCGCCTTTTCCGGCTCTGCCGTTTTTGCAGTACGAATCGGCTCATTTGAAATCGGTAATTGGAGCGACGTTGCCGAGCGGCTCGTCACTGCGACACCGCCGGTTTTCTTTTGAACGACATCCGCCGTCACCAGCGCGTAACAGCAAAGCAAGGTTATGGCTACGATGAAGCCACAAAATAATAAACCCTTTTTCATTTATCATCTCCTCCATGAAATTATATCTGCCTACCGATTGTTTATGTGCGATGCTTTTGTTTTCAGGTCTTATAAGTGAGATTGGATACTCCGTGCACCTGCCATCTCTAATATACCCAATGAATAGTGTAAATTCAAGAAAAAAATGCCTTTCATAAAACTTTCGTATAGATATAGACGCAACAGGTGATAGGCACCTTTCTTTGCCTATCACCTCGGTAAGCTACCGTTTTGTGGGAGCTTATAAACGATTCGTCATCCGCATATTCCCCTGAGATGGCACTCGAATCGCGAGGCCTGTGGTGGGTCGGAAAAATTCAGCCCACTTGTGGGTAAAGGTCGTGCCTCTCATGAACGCGCTCATCGGCGGTAAGGGAAGGTATCTATGGATATTTAGCTATTTTCACAATATCGTTCGTTTGTCAAGCTTTCTTAAGAGAGTCAAAATCTCCTTCCTCCAGGGTACTTCCGAGCTAAAAAGCTTGCTGGCTTTTCATAAATAGCCAAAATTCGGCATGTTCGCTTAGCTGGAGATGCTATCAGGAAAAGCGCATGCGAGTGACTGCACAGAAAAAGACATAGGATTTTTTAATAAATTATACTTGACATTTGCGAGTGTAAAGTGTATATTTTAAAATATGTGAGAAAAAAGTGAGAATTGGAGGATTTGACGCTTATTTACACGTGTTTTTCGACGCTCCGCAGGTAGAGGATGGCGATTATCTTTTTCAAAACAATTGACTATCCGTATAAATCGCACCGGCCCATCCGGGCTGGTTAGCTGCAAACTTTCTATGGAGATTTTCTCATGAAGCGTTTTATTTCTTTTATCATGTTGCTGAGTTTCGTGGCGATGCTCGTTATTGCCTGCGCAACTCCGGAACAGCGTGCCCAGAAGCTGTTTGATCAGGGCAAGTATGAACAAGTCCTGTCAAAGTTCGCTGACCTCCCCATCGCACAGGAAGCGAAAGCTAAAATCGCGGAAGGAATGTACGAAGAGGGTAAGTATCAGGAAATTTTGGACGACTACGGCGATACTCCTGCGGCCAAAGTCGCCCGAGACATGCTGGCTGAAAAACTCTTCGAAGAAGAGAAGTTCGATGAGCTTTTCGCGACCTATCCCGGAACTCCCGCCGCAAAAAAAGCAGAGATGATGATGGCGGAGAAACTCTACAACGAAGGGAAATTCGATGAGCTAATCGAAAAATACCCCAACACACATTTCGCCCAAAAAGCGCTCGGTGAAAAAGGAGCGAAGAAAGCTCCCAAACCCAAGGCAAAATCCAAAACTGAGACATCGCCCAAACCGAAGGCTCCCCCAAAGAAGAAATAACCTCCCTCTTTACCCCGACACAGCAAATCCCGGTTTAGATGAATCTAAACCGGGATTTTTTTCTTAAGATGCACTTCTGCATGACTTGACTTTCTTTGGGAAATGCGTTACATTCAGACGAATATCTTTTAGAAAAATGAATGGGCTGACTATGAACACGAAACAAAAACTGAAAGCGCTCCGTGCGCTGATGCAGAAGAACGGCGTGCAAGGATATATTATTCTGAGCACCGACCCGCATTCAAGTGAATACGTTCCCGACTGCTGGCAGCGGCGGCGCTGGCTCAGCGGATTCACCGGCAGTGCAGGAGACGTTGTGGTGACGACGAGAGAAGCGGCGCTCTGGACGGATTCGCGCTATTTTCTTCAAGCGGCAAAGCAGCTCGAAGGTTCCGGAATTTTACTAATGAAACAAGGCGAACCCGCTACGCCGAGCATGACCGCATTTCTTGCGTCGAAACTGCGAAAAGGCTCTCGCATCGGCGTGGATCCCGCGATTATGACGCACGACCAATATACAAAACTGCGAGCTTCGCTCGGCGAACGCGGTTTGAAGCTGGTCAGTGTGAAGAAGAATTTAGTGGATGCTCTGTGGACGGAGCAGCCGCCCATTCCATTGGATAAAATTCATGTTCATCCGGTCAAGTTCGCCGGTGAAAAATATCAGGCGAAACTGAAGAAGCTGCGGGCGGCGATGAACGACGCGGGTGCGAAGGCGCATGTGATTACGATGCTGGACGCTATTGCATGGCTATTCAATATCCGGGGCACCGACGTCGCTTATAATCCTGTTGCAATTGCGTATGCGATTGTGACGGACAAACGAGTCACGCTCTATACTGCGCCGCAAAAAGTGACTCCGAAGCTCCGACGCACTTTCGGGAAACATGTGCAACTGAAACCCTACACGGAATTTCAGAAAGGCTTAAAGCAACTTGCCGGAGGTCGCGGCAAAGTCTGGGTGGACGGCGCTACGGTCAACCAGTGGACGGTGGACACCCTCGGCGCAAAGACGAATCTCCTCAAGAAAGATTCACCGATTACGTTGATTAAGGCCTGCAAGAATTTCGTGGAAATCGAAGGCGCGCACGCGGCTCACATTCGAGACGGCGTAGCGATGGTCAATTTCCTTTCGTGGCTGGAGCGCAACGTCGAGAAAGGAACCGTTTCCGAGATATCCGCTTCGGATAAGCTGGAAGAATTCCGCGCGGAGCAAGACCTGTTTCGTGGACTCAGTTTCGACACCATATCGGCGTACGCAGGGCATGGAGCCATTATCCATTACTCATCGACTCCGCGAACGAATGTCAAATTAAAACCGGAAGGAATTTATCTTATCGACTCCGGTGGACAGTATCTCGACGGCACGACCGACATCACACGCACGATTTGTCTGGGGAATCCGAGCGCCGAACAAGAAGATAGGTTCACGCGAGTTCTAAAAGGTCATATCGCTCTGGCGATGGCGAGATTTCCAAAAGGAACGACCGGCGCGCAATTGGACAGCTTCGCTCGCAAACCTCTCTGGGACGCGGGGCTTGACTACGGTCACGGGACCGGTCACGGCGTTGGCTCTTACCTGAATGTTCACGAAGGACCTCACGGCGTTTCTCCGAAGCGCGGGTGGACGGTTCCGCTCAAACCCGGAATGATTTTTTCGAATGAGCCCGGTTATTATAAAGCCGGTCGCTACGGATTTCGCACGGAAAATATGGTCGTTGTTACGGAAGATAAACCGGCTTCGAAGCGCGGGCGAACATTTTATTGTCTCAAACAGCTCACGTTCGTTCCCGTTGACACGAAGCTTATCGAAATCGGATTGCTCGCGGATACGGAAATCGCATGGGTCAACGGGTATCATGCCGCTGTCCGAAAGAGACTGCTCCCCTTGTTAGACCGGAAGGCTGCTGCATGGCTGCGAAAGGCGACTCGTCCGATTAAATAATTGTTTAAGTCATTTCCAAAATAAAAAACGTGGGCAGCGATTACTGTCCACGTTTTTTTGTGTATTAAAGTAAATATTATTCTTCAAGGATTCGTTCAATCGCGACTCGGGAAAGATGATGATAGCGATCTTTCACTTCGTTGAAAATTTCCGCCGCAAGCTTTTTAGTGTCCGGGTTTTCATGGAGAGCTTTGTAGAGCGGTTTCAAAAACTTACCGCGCCCAACTTCTCCTAAAAGCACGCGGATTTTTTCATAAGCGGGCTCATAGCTGCTGGCGGCGGCTTTGCATAGCCAAGGGACTTTCAATTCTGAATTCCGGGAATCGGCCAAATTGAAAAGTTTATCAAGTGTCGAGATATCTTCATGGCTGAGCTTCAGAGGAAGTTCACTCAGGAATAATTTCTTCTGCGTGACATCCCATGATTTCACCGCCTGTTGAATATCGCGCTGACCGGCTTTCCATTTGCGGACAACATCCATAACGTCGTCAATCAGTTTCGATTGAAAAGCGGGGACGTCGGCAGGCATACCGTTTCCATACACCCACGTTTCGACATCGACTTTGTCATACGCTTCAGGCAGCTCTTTTTTCAGAAAGCGAAGAAATCCATCGGTCGTGAGAGATTGGAATTTGTAACGGTCAATATACTTCTTTAAGAAGCCGTCGAATTTTTCTCGACCAACCGCTCGTTCGATAGCCACTAAAAAGAGGTAGCCTTTTTCATAGGGAATCTGCGAATAAACATCGTCAGGATCATGTCCCTTCAAATCCGTTTTCAGTCGCGTCAGATGCGAATCCTTTCCGAACTCGGCAATCGCTTCATCAAGAGCGTGACGACCGTTCACCGCATGTAGATGCGCGGATTCCACGCCTTCAATCCGTTCCAAAATGCGCCGTTCCGCCCAGACGGTCCAGCCTTCGTTCAGCCAAAAATCTTCCCACGTGGCGTTCGTGACCAGATTCCCTGTCCATGAGTGCGCCAATTCATGCACGACAACATTCACCAGTGAACGATCGCCGGCGATTAGAGTCGGAGTCAGAAACGTCAAGGTCGGATTTTCCATGCCGCCGAATGGAAACGATGGCGGCATCACCAGCAAATCAAAACGATCCCAGATATATTCGCCGAACATCGCTTCCGCGCGTTCCAGCATACTGTCAACCCCTGCGAATTCCCATGCGGCATCTTTCAGGACTTCGGGCTCCGCGTAAATCCAAGACTTCTTGCCGATTTTCTCCGCGGCGATGTTACCTATCGCCAGCGCAAAAAGGTAAGACGGAATCGCATGCTTCATGTGAAAACGCCATAGAGTTCCCTGCTTGGTTTCTTCCGAGCCGAGAGATTTCGCTGCCATGACGGCTTTGAAACCCGTCGGCACTGCAAACTCCGCGTCATAGGTGAAACGAACTCCGGGAGAATCCTGACATGGGAAAATACTGCGGGCCAAGATGGCCTGACATTGACTGAGCACAAAGGGATGCTTCTTCCCCGCTGTCTGTTCCGGGCCCAGCCATTGAAGCGCGTCCGAATCGGGTGAGGTTGAGAAATGGATGGTCAGCACGCGCAAACCCTTCACGCCTGAAATGGTGAGTGTTTGGCCGAGAAACGTTTCATCCTCGAGTTTCCACTCAAGCTTCTGTTTGGGAGAATCGGTTGAAGCGACGGATTTGATGTTCAGCTTACGCGTATCAAGAGAGAGAGTATCCGAAAGAGGTTTATCAAATTCATAAATCGCATAACCTGAAAAAATCTGCCGCTTGAAATCCGCGGTCAAGTGGAAATGAATGTGTTTGATTGTGCCATTTTCAGGAATCCAACAGGAATGTGGGTCAGGTCTCGTCATAGGTTTGTCCATTCTTTTCTGAAAGCGAATAATCTTCGCCGATAGTTACATTGTATTTGTTAGAACTCAGATTCTGTCAGTTTGTTTCGTTCAAATTTTCGGTTTTCTTTAAAGTATAATATATGATGAATTAATAACAACTGCAAATGAATATTTAGAGCTTAAAGACGGACGCACACACGTGGGAGCGCCCCTTACAACTTCCCCGGCTTGGGCGAGGTATCAGAAAACAATATTTTACATAAAAAACGCCCTCACTTTCGCAAGTGAGGGCGGATTTCAGCGAAGGAGAGAATGCTGGCGCGTTTCTTAGCCTATCCTCGTTTCATCACCGCTGGTGTCTCCAAAAGGATACCATGCCCGGAGAAGCTCCCGCATCTGCACGGCCGAGGCGTGACAGTTGGCCAGCATACGTTCCTGATCAGCAGGACTTAAGTGGTGCTTGCCCCTGAGAATTTCCAAGTATCCCAAGATTGCCGTTGCCGGTTGGGAAATGCTGTGCATGAAAACATTGACATTCTTCGGGACAAATCGACGGGTAGGATTGGAACTTGCCATCGTGATCTCTCCGCACGGTAAAACAGGTCAAGATAAAGGGGGGTCTATTGCACACCAAATATAATAAAATATTATGAAAATGTCGAGTGAAACTTTCATTATCGTAATATTGTTAATTGCTATATTATTAATTATATACGAGAATTTTACTGAAATATATCTATAAATATTGGCGAATTCACTCCATACCTCTACTTATCAACAATTCACTACTCAGAAGATTTCATAGTGAAATATGGCGATATCTAACCTGAATACGGAATATTCCGGATTTTACTCAACTAAAATCCACAGCGAAAGCGGTGGATAACATGTGAATAGCTAACCAAGCTTGGAAATTGTGATTTATCAATGTC
>CBDVDL010000040.1:0-10754 GCA_965372735.1 uncultured Alphaproteobacteria bacterium
CAAGGCTTCCGCAACGATTCTGATTGAAAACCGGGATATTGTCGAGTCGAAGCTTTTTAAAGCACCTTCGCCCTACCAGCAGAGAACACATGTGGCGAACCAGACGGAAATCCTCAAAAGTCGGACACTTGTGGAGGAAGTCCTCCGCCAATATGAGAATTCGCCATACCGCGACGAACTGGAAATGATGAGCGCACCCGTAGATGACAAGGAGCCTACTTTCAATGATTGCGTCGATAGAATCAGGGAAAACTCCACGATTTCCAACGTGAAGGATACGGATATCCTCGTCATGACCTTTCAAGCGCATTCCGGATTTGAAGCGGCTTTTTGGGCGAATGCCCTCGCGGAACAATACTATAATAGTTCCCTCCAGGCCAGCCGGGGAGAAGTCTCTGAAATCCGTCGCTTTCTGGAAAAGCAACTCGAAAAAACACGTGCGGACCTCTCGGAAAGCGAGGACATACTCAAACGATATAAAGAAGCCCAGCGCGTCGTGGCGCTCGAACCGGAGACGATGAAACTTGTTGAACAGGCGGCGAATTTCGAGTCCTACTACAATCAGGCTGAAACCGACCTCAATTCCAACCTGCGCCGCTTGGATTATCTGAAGAAACAGCTCTCACAGACGAAACTCACTTTGGTCGATGATGTGACGCAGATTACAAGTCCGCTTATTGAACAACTTCAACGCGATATCGCCGAACGCCAATCGAAGGTTGCCAGTCTTCTGGCCACTCCTGGTCCCGGCACGGATGTGACCGTCGCCGCCATTGAACGAGAGATTAAGCGGATTAAAGAACGCCTCGTTTCCGAGACGCGTAAAATTGCCAGTTCGGGAATCACTTCTATCGATCCCATTGGCACATCTCAAGATATTTTCAACAACATCCTGACGACAGAAATCGAAGTGCGTTCCCTGACAGCCCGCGCTGAAGCACTGCGCGATATTGTGGATGATTTTAACGCACAACTGGAAAGCCTTCCTGAAAAGAGCTTGATTCTGGCGAGGTTGGAACGGGATACCAAGCTCCATGAAAAACTCTATCTCATGCTGAATGAAAAATACGAGGAAACCCGAATCGCTGAAGCAGGCAAGATGCCGTCGGTGCGCATCATTGACCGCGCGACTCCTCCACAGGAGCCGTTCCGCCCCGACAAACGAATGAATATTATCATCGGAATTTTTCTGGGACTCGGACTTGGTTTAGTCATTACGTTTGCTCTGGAATTCATGGACGATTCCATCAAAACCCCTGAAGATATCGAAAAGCTTTCGTTGCCGCTTTTAGGAACGATTCCCGCTGTGAAAATCGCTGAAGTCGCCCGGCGTTTGAAGCGAGAAGGAAAGGGTTACTCGGTGGCGGATCTGGATCTGCATGAATCTAAGCTTGTCACACGCTTCTCCCCGACATCACACGTTTCGGAAGCCTATCGCTCTCTGCGAACCAACCTTCAGGTACTCTCTCCGGATCAGCCTCATAAAGTGCTGATGGTGACATCAGCGGTCACCCGAGAAGGAAAGTCAACGATACTGGCGAACCTGGCGATTGCGACCGCTCAAGCCGGCAGCCGCGTTCTCTTGGTGGACTCGGACCTTCGTCGCCCCACGCTGCATGAGTTCTTTCATCTTGAAGACTCAAAAGGCCTGACCGAAATCCTTCGCGGTTCGCTGTCCCTCGACAAGGCTGTCCACAGAACGGATATTGAGAATCTCCATGTTCTGACCGCGGGAGAATCTCTGGATACTCCTTCAGAGATGCTGGCGACGAATGGCATTGCTCATTTCATTGACGAAGCTCGAAGCAAGTATGACTTTGTTCTCATGGACAGCCCACCGCTTATGGCGGTAAACGATGCTGTTGTCTTGGGGACTCGTGTCGACGGCTCATTTCTCGTGGTGGCCTCCGGTTTTGTAGGGTCGCGCGAAGTAAATCACGCTGTTTCACTCATGCGTAATGTTAAAGCTCCTTTTCTCGGCATTGTCTTGAATGGCCTCGATATTAAGAAGGTCTATGGGTCGTACTATTACCATTTCCATTATTATCAATACTATCAGTACTTCGATAACCAAGATAGAAAAAAGCTCGAGCGAGCGAAAAACAATAGCAAGCACGCCGTAACCTGATTCTTCCAGATTTGCCAACATCTACCGCATATCCTCTCAGCCGGCCTCTCCCCACAGAAGCCGGTTTTGTCATGGAATCTCCCGCCAAAATCAACCTCGGCCTTCGGATTTTAGGACGCCGCGATGACGGCTACCATGACATCGAAACCATTTTTCAGGAAATCTCGCTCACGGACAGTATGGAATTCCGTCCTTCCGGTGATTTCCGGCTGACCTGTACAGATGAGACCCTCGACTGCGGCAAAGGGAATCTTATCACCATTGCTGCAAACAAGTTAGCGCAAGCAACCGGGCATCCTCTTCAGGGCAAGGTGCATCTTATCAAACGGATTCCCATGGGAGCAGGCTTTGGAGGAGGTTCGGGCAATGCCGCTATCGTCCTGCATGGCTTTTGCGGGCTCTGGGACATCCACCCAGCGCCGGGCTTGCTTGAACGACTAACTGGTGAAGTTGGGGCGGATTGTTCCTTTTTCCTGCAAGGAGGACTCGCACATGCCACCGGTCTGGGTGAGCAACTGGAATGGCTTGATGGGGCTGTTTCGGGCACGATTTTACTGGTGATACCGGCCTTTGCGGTCAAGACGGCTTGGGCGTATGAAAATGTACAAATCCTCTTGACAAATAGAGAAAAAAATAGTATTTTAAAAGATTGCATAAACTCAAGCTATCCACTGAGGGCTCTTGCCAACCGGGCGACAAATGACCTCGAACCCGGTGTTTTTCGACGATTTCCTGAACTGAAGAGCATTAAGAGAGAGCTGCAATCCTCCCAAGCCGATTTAGCCGGGCTTTCAGGCAGTGGCAGCGCCCTTTTTGGAATTTATCAGGACCGGTCCCGAGCCGAGCTGGCCGCGCAGCGTTTTCACGGCCGATACCGGACTTTCATTTGCTCCCCGATTGCGAGGCAGCGCTAAAGCTTCCATGCAACCGTGAGAGTGCCTACTTATCTACGGAAGCCACGTCTGCGGAGGAACCTAATGAGCACAGAACAGGGAATTGACATCACAGAGATTAACATCAGTCTGCGTGATGAAGAAAAGCTTAAAGCATTTGTAAACATTACTTTTAACGACGTTTTTGTGGTCCGGGGATTGAAAGTCATCTCGGGTAAAAATGGGCTTTTCGTCTGCATGCCGAGCAGGCAACTGGAAAACGGAACCTACAAGGATATTGCCCATCCGATTTCCAATGACTTTCGCCAGATTCTTGAAAATAAGATTCTCAGTGAGTATCGCCGATTAGCAGAGGAAGCGGCTGAAGTCCCAAATGCGCCCGGGCATGGAGAGGATTCAACGGACTATTCTGGGGCGTAGCCAAGTGGTAAGGCACGGGGTTTTGGTCCCCGCATGCGGAGGTTCGAGTCCTCCCGCCCCAGCACAGACGCGGGAGGTTGGCTGCTCAATGATGTCATCTTCCATCTTAGCTATATTGGCAACGACAACTCTTGCCAACTTCCTCTGCTGGTTTAGGAATGGGAAAAGCTCTGATTGATGGAGTGTGGCGGATTCACGTTGTGGAAAGATAAGCCAACGTGGCACATAATCACCTAAAGATTTTTACGGGCACCGCCCATCCTGAACTGGCAAAGCAGATTGCCAAGTCAGTCGGTATATCGCTGGGTTCCGTCGATGTGCGGCGCTTTTCGGACGGGGAAATCGGGGCGAAATATAATGAGAATATCCGGGGGTGGGATGTCTTTCTCATTCAACCTACGCTTCCGCCCGCCGACAATCTGTTGGAACTGCTCATTCTCATTGATGCGGCTAAACGCGCTTCGGCGCGGCGAATCACAGCCGTGATTCCTTATTTCGCATACGCGAGACAGGATCGTAAAGACCAGCCCCGCGTTGCGATTACCGCGCGATTAATCGCTGACCTTTTGGAAGCTGCGGGAGCGGACCGCGTTTTGACAATGGATCTGCATGCTCCGCAGATTCAAGGCTTTTTCAAAATCCCGTTCGACCATATCTACGCGTCGAAACTCTTTATCGATTGGTTCCGCAAGCACCCTATCCGCGATTTGGTCATCGTCGCTCCGGATGTCGGTTCGACAAAACTGGCGCGCTTCTACGCCAGTCAGCTCGGCACGGATTTCGTCGTCGTGGACAAAGAGCGTCAGCACGCCAATCAAGTGCAAGCAATGAACCTTATCGGCGAAGTCAAAGGGCGACAGGCGCTCATTGTCGATGACATGATCGACACGGGGGGGACATTCGTTGCGACGGTCAAGCTCCTTCTAAAAAGGGGCGCGCGCGAAATCATGGCCGTGATTACCCATCCGGTTTTTTCCGGACAGGCGGTTAAGCGCATCGAAGCCTCACCCGTAAAAGCGGTTGGGGTTTGCGATACGCTTCCGACACCCCAACAGCATCTGTTTCACAAGATTCAACTGGTCTCAACGGCGAAGATCTTTGCACAGGCGATTTTATCCATTCACAATAACCGTTCACTCAGCAAGCTCTTTATACAGCAAATGAAAGCTTAAGCTAAGAAACGGCAGCGTTAGACCACTTACAACGAGAGATTAAGAAGAGAAGATCCGGAAGGAACGATGGAAAAAGTAGTATTAGAAGCTCAAGCGCGACCGACAGGGAAAAGGGCGCTCAAGGATTTGCGGAAAAAGAACTCGGTTCCCGCCGTCTATTACACGGGACATCGAGAGGTGCGGCATATCGCCGTCGATGCTCACGACCTGTCTCGAAAATTATCGGAAGACATCGCGATGCTTCACTTGATAGTTGATGGTGAAGAACTCCCCTGTATCATCCGTGAACTGCAGCGGGATCCGGTTAGTGAACGGATTCTTCATGTCGATTTCTTCGCCGTCGAGAGCGGACAAAAACTTCGCGTGAATGTTGCGTTTCATCTCATCGGCACGCCGGAAGGAATCAAACAAGGCGGCATCCTCGAACACGCTGTTCGCGAGGCGCAAATCGAATGCCTTCCGAAGGATTTGCCTTCTCATCTGGATATCGATATCTCTCATCTGGAAATCGGGGACTCGATTCATTTCGAAGATCTTTCTTTTGAGAATATTACATTCCTCGACGATCCCAGTAACCTCGTCGCTCATGTGATTCCGCCTCGACTTGAGAAAGAAGTTGAAGAAGTTAAGGAAGAAGAAGCAGAGGAAGCGGAAGGACCTGAGGTGATTACAGAACGCCGCGGTGAGGACGAGGATAAGCAAGAGACCAAAGAAAAGTAAATCATGTCTCTGGTGGTCGGTCTCGGCAATCCCGGCGGCGCCTATCAAAATACGCCACACAATATCGGATTTGCCGTTGTGGAGGAACTCGCCCGGCGAACCGGGACACCGTGGAAAAGAGCGCGAGGGAAATCGCGGGTCGCGAAACCGCTGAATCAGGAACCTCCGTTGATCTTTCTCAAACCCTTTGCCTACATGAATCGCTCTGGGGGACCGGTTCAATCCGCACTGGCGCGTTACCGCATAGCACCGACGGAACTTCTGATCGTTTGCGATGATGTCAATCTGCCTTTCGGCAGACTTCGGCTGCGTCTTTCAGGTTCAGCAGGCGGGCATAAGGGACTTAAATCCATTATGGATGTCTTGGGTTCGGATGATTTTATCCGCCTGCGCATCGGCGTCGGCGGAGGAGAACCCAGCGCAGACCTGGCGGATTTTGTTCTTCGAAAATTTCCTTTGGATTTGCGCGACAGTGTTACCACGCTTGTCGAACGCGCCGCGGATGCTGTCTTGTGCTGTTTCCAGCAGGGCGTCGAGCAAGCTATGAATCAATATAATGCAGAAACGGCACAGTCCGTTTCAAACGATAACAACCCTCCCGGCGAAAAAACGCCGGGCACAAATGACCGCAGGGAGTCACGATGAAAGCAAGAACTTACGAATGCGTTCTCGTCCTGGATCCAAATCTGGACGCAGACAGAACAACCGAACAACTCAAAAAATTCCAAGAGCAAATTCTTGGACTCAACGGAGAAATCCGTCGATGGGACCGATGGGGAAAGAAGCGACTGGCCTATGAAATCCAGCGCAAGCAATACGGCTATTACGCTATCGTCGTTTTTGACGGCGAATCCACGGTCGTAAAATCTCTGGACCGTTATGTCAGGCTGAATCAATATATCCTGCGGCATCTGATTGTCCTGTTGGAGCCGCAACGTGTTCCGCCGGCTGACCCATCGGCGCAGCTTGATCCACCGATAGAGGAAAAGGCACCTGAACCACCTAAAGAGATTAAAACCGATGACGTCGATAAGAAGGAGGACTCGAATATAGAAGACAAACCCTCTGTAAGCGAGCAGGTTGAAGTGCCTTCGGAACCGGAGGAGGCCTCAGGGGATGACGCCACCAGCGAATCGGCTGAAGAGGTGTCGTAGTCTGCTCGTGATGCCCGTTCAAAGGGTATCAGCCCGTTGACCGGAAGCGTGTTCCGGAAGAGAATTCATGTCTGTTGTGCAGGAGGAATGTAAGATGGCTGATTTGAGAATGCCCGACATCAACAATGTGATTATCGTCGGAAATTTAATCAAGGACCCGATGTTCCGTTCGACCACTACGGGAACTCCCGTTGCTAATTTTACCATCGCGTCGAACCGGAAATTCAAAGACAGTTCCGGGCAAATTAAGGAAGATGTCTGTTTCATTGGCGTTGTCGCATGGTACAAGCTCGCGGAAAGCTGCTATGAGAATCTGAAGAAAGGCAGCGCAGTTCTCGTGGAGGGAGAACTTCAGTCGCGGAGCTGGAAGACCGAAGACGGCTTCAATCGGAATGTCGTCGAAATTAAAGCGCGCCGTATCCAATTCTTAAACAAGCGCGAAGTGTCCACAGGCGTCGAACATGGCGAGCATGTCGAACATGTTAAAACGGAAACGAGTACAGAGCACGTGGCCGAGAATTCCGAGACGGAACCCAACCAAAGTGAAAAAGAAAAAGAACGAGAACCTGCTCTGGTGCCTGCAACGAACAATGATCAAACGTCCAAACCACTTCATAACGATTTCGGCTACCGAGATCTGAAAATATAAACCCGTGCAACCATAGAAATCTAAAAGAGTCATCTCATGCAAATTATACTTCGCAGTGATGTGGAAAAATTAGGGAAAATGGGGGATGTTGCCCAGGTCAAGGGCGGCTATGCCCGCAACTTCTTAATCCCTCGCGGCCTGGCCTATGCCGCTACAAAATCCAATTTGGCAAGACTGACCGAAGAACGGCGGATTTTAGCTCAACGCGCGTTGAAAGAACAGCGCATCGCCGGTGACGTCGCCGCCAAACTCGACGGCTTGACCTTGACCGCGATGGTTGTCGTCGGAGAAGAAGACCGTATGTTCGGTTCGGTCACCAGTCAGGATATCGCCGAGCTTCTTCGAGAAAAAGGCATTGATGTGGACCGCCGTAAAATCCAGCTTGAAGAACCCCTTCGGGCTCTCGGCGAATTTCAGGTTCCTATCAAGCTTCATGCCGATGTGACAGCGACGATTACCGTTGAGCTCGTTAAGGAGAAGACGCTGGAGCCGTAACCTCCGGCGGATTATATGACGTTTCCTCATGTCACTTTGCTCAAATCACGGCGCGGCTATCTTAAAAGAGCTGCGCCTTTTTCTTTTATTGAAAAAGGATAAGAAAGCGGTAGGGCGTGGGTCTGTGACCCATCCTTCTGCCAATCCTTTCTTATGGGCTGGCTCCGCCTGTCCGGCATTACTTTGTGCCGGGCACGCGGGACGCATGCCGCGGCGGGGAAATCTCCGGTCGGGTCACAGACACCGCCCCTACACCTCAAAATTGAAGCATAGACTCGGAATCTCTAATGAGTCAGAAAGCCAATAGAACAAGACGAGTAAAAAATTATTTCCCTAAAACATCATTAGGGATTGGTGTCGTCGTAGTCGCGTTCTTGCTTTCGGTGCAAATTGCTCTGCCTGCGACACATTACGTTGAACAGCGGTCGGATTTTATTTCCGGTCATGGAACCCCTGCCGATCCTTTCGGTGACTTGCAGCAGGCTATCGAACAGGCGAAGGACGGCGATATTATCAAATTGGCGCCCGGAGAGTATTGTTCCACGCCCGCTCCATTTATCGAAGAGCTGTGCGGCAACTGCACGGAGCATAAAGCTGAGGTTCAAGCCACACGCGGATTTCTTATCGAGGGAAAAACTCTGCACATTCAGGGAGCGGGAACCGAGAAAACAACCCTATGCACCGATGCCGGTTATGGCGTCCTCTTCCTGAACTCACGCGGCTCGATTCTCGAAGATGTCACGATTACTGGCGGTGTGCGAGACTTTGACGGGAATGCCACGGACGCCGGGCTCGTCGTGAAATTTTCTTCGGTGACGATTCGCAACTGCCACATCCGCGACAATACCGATTACAACGATTCCGTCATTGTGGGTATCGGCGGTATTATGGGGCGCGAAAATTCCGAACTTCTTATTCATGAATGTCGCATAACGAATAATTCGTGGGACGGCATCGCACTCTACCGGGGCGCTACAGCGGTTATTGAAGATTGTGTCATTGATTCCGGTCGCGGAGTGGGCATCGGCGTTACGTGGGACGCGTCAGCGACGTGCCTGCGCAATCGTGTATCCAACTATTGGAAAGGCATCGGAAGTTTCGGAACATCCACCGTGGTTGCTCGCAACAACGCCGTCTTCGACAATCTCGGCTGGGGGATTATCGCCACGGGCGAAAGTCATCTTATCGCCGAGAATAATGTCGTTACACGCAACGGGAACTGCGGCATGGCGATTTGGTCAGCGAAATGCCGTGGCCGAATCGTCAACAACATCATCACGAATAACGGCCACCGAAAAGAATGGGTCTGCCCGTGCGTGGGACTCTGGAGTCTCGGTAAAACGATCTATTGGACAATTGATTATAATGATGTGTGGGCGAATTTCCTCGATGATTTCAAAGGGCCGATTCCGGTGATGCAGATGAAGGGAACCTTGTCCGCCAATCCGCAATTTATTGACTCTCTTAATTTCCATCTGGCCCCATCGTCACCCTGCATCGATGCAGGAGATTCCCAATTAACCGATCCGGACGGCACACCTTCGGATTTGGGAATTCACGGCGGCCCTGCGGCAAGACGTTAATGATGTGCTATTCCCTCCTACGCCCCCTGTTTTTCCTGAGCGACCCCGAGCGCGCGCACGAACGCGCGTTGACGTGGCTCGAACGCAGCCAGCATAGCGCGTTTCTGTCCCGTTTGATACGCCGCACCTGTCAGATTCAGGACAAGAAATTAGAGCGTAAGTTGGGGAATCTGACCTTTCCGAATCCGATTGGACTGGCCGCCGGCTTTGACAAAGACGGACGGGTTGTGCAAGCGGCGGAAAACCTCGGCTTCGGTTTTATAGAAGTCGGCACCATCACTCCGAAACCTCAACAGGGCAATTTCAAACCCCGGCTCTGGAGATTCCCTAAAGAGAAGGCACTCGTCAACGCTCTCGGTTTTCCGGGTGTTGGCGCTGTTGCTGTCGCGCATCACCTGAAGGATGTAACCGTTTCCATTCCAGTAGGAGTGAACCTCGGCAAGAATTTCGACACTCCACTCGAACGCGCGCACGAGGATTTACTCGCCGCACTGGAAATACTTTATCCGTTCGGCGATTTCTTTATCGTGAATGTTTCTTCGCCCAACACACCGGGATTGCGAGAACTGCAGCAGTCCGAAGCACTAACAAGAATTGCGAGCACGCTGCAGGAGAAATTAGCAGCATTAGGACCTAAGCCTTTGCTGGTAAAAATTGCTCCTGACGTGACGGAACAAGACTTGGAAGAAATCGTACAGACCGTTTCCCAAAACAAGCTTGCCGGACTTGTTGTCGCCAACACAACCACCAACCGCGCTCAAGTGCCGGGTGCGGCGTTCCTCGACCGAGGCGGCCTGTCAGGCAAACCTCTCTTCGAGCGAACGCTTTCACTGATAGAACAAACCTGCTGTCTCATGGGACGCGATGCCATTCTCATCGCTTCCGGAGGTATCTTCAACGGCTCTGACGCCGCGAAAATTTTCGATGCAGGCGCTGACCTCGTTCAAATCTATGCCGCGCTGATTTACCGCGGACCGCGCTGTGCAAAGCTCATTAACCGTGAGCTCTTGAACTTGCTCTGACTCCATTTAAAGCATTCATATTCCTCCGGGGAGAGCTAACGAGCCGACTTTTAGGAAAGGACACAGGTCAACATATCTTTTTTATGAAATTCAATGAGAAACAGCTGTCGTTGCCAACCTGCACGTGCTTCATCAAAACAGAAATAGACGCAGTTATGATCGATAAAGAGGCTGAGTAGTCGACAAAACAGACCTAAGAAGTCTTTATTTTGCAGGAAAGAAGATTAGAAGAACACTTGATTCTTTGGCATATATATCGTATATTTGCAAATTGTAATTTTGCTTGTCAGGATTTGCTTTTAGAGGTTCTCATCCGAATCTCAATTTTTACCGAACTGAGGATGTTCTCGTTCTAAGGAATAGCTTCAAATTAAGAAAGAGAAATTGATATGATGTTATCGCGCAAAGAAATCAAATTAATTTTTATCTTCTTGGTCGTCGGACTATTTATATGGAGCTGTTCCGAGAAAGAAGATACGACTCCTATTGGCCCAGAACCGACCGACGATCTGACAGCC
>CBDVDL010000041.1:0-10573 GCA_965372735.1 uncultured Alphaproteobacteria bacterium
TCCAGATAGACCGCTAAAAATTGGCAACATAGACATCCCGTGCTACGTTCTTGAGGACGGCACAAGAATTCTGACACAATATGAAATCTATCAAGCTATCGGCAGGTCTGGCAAACCCGCCAAGGGCCGCGGTTCATCCATCGAAAACATTGCCCCGTTTTTGGCCCTTAACAACCTTAAGCCCTTCATAGATAGTGATTTAGTCAACTCGACAAAACCCATTTCATTCCAAACACCCAAGGGTGCTATTGCTTGGGGTTATCGAGCGGAAATCTTACCTAAAGTGTGTGAGGTTTACCTCAAAGCTCGTGATGCCAGTGCCCTATTGAAAAGTCAGGAGAAATTCGCGGTTGCCTGTGATATGATCATGAGAGGTCTTGCTCACATAGGTATTATTGCACTCGTAGATGAGGCGACAGGCTATCAAGAGATTCGAGATCGCACAGCACTTCAAGAGATTCTCGACAAGTACATTACTGATGAGTGGGCCAAATGGACAAAGACTTTTCCGGATGCTTTCTATAGAGAGTTGTTTCGCCTTAGAGGACTTTCATATCCACCAATAGGCATGAATAAGCCCAGTTACGTTGGACATTGGACTAATTACGTCGTTTATTCTCGCTTGGCTCCCGGGGTTCTGAAAGAACTTAAGAGAAAGACGCCAAAACTACCTTCGGGAGCGAGAAAGCGAAGATTTCACCAATATCTTACCAGAGACATTGGCCATCCAACCCTGAAAGAACATCTATCAAATGTCATATTCCTGATGAAGGGTTGCACATCATGGACAGACTTCAAGCGAAAGCTAAATAGAGCCATCCCGAAATATGGTGACACTGTCCCCATGGATTTAGACGAGAATATGGAATAGCTTGACAAATATAAGTCCCGGGTGGGCGCTGACCGCGAATCCATTTCACCCCTTCCGTGATGTTCGGCTGACAACTCTCCGGACTAAACGGAGAGAAAGGGGGAAAAATGGACAAGCCTAAAGAAGGCTATGTACTTATATTTTGTAAGTACATTGTTCGCAACGGTAGAAGAATCTATCCGAAACGAGCAAAGGTCTTCCGGTTTTGGGTTAAACCCAAGACTGGATAAATAAGGTAAGGTCATGCGCCCACTTGGGCATTTACTTACTTGTTACCTTAATCTGGGACATTCCGTTGAGTTAGCCACAGAGCCACGGAGGCATGTTTTCTTGACAATTTTCAATAAAATCACTATATTTTAAAGTTATGACCAGAACGATTTCCCTGACAGAACGAGAAGAACAGGTGTTGCGGCTGATTATTCAGCATTTCATCCTGAAAGCCACGCCAATCGGCTCGCGTCATCTGTCGCGCCATTACAAACTGAATCTCTCTCCGGCGACGATTCGCAACGTGATGGCGGACCTCGAAGAGATGGGTCTGCTTTCGCATCCGCACACGTCCGCGGGACGCGTGCCGACGGATCTCGGCTACCGCCTCTATGTGAACGATTTGATGGAAAGCACGAGCCTGACGGAGCGCGAAAAAGAAAGCATCGAGCAGGAGTTCGAAGAGACGTCCGGCGAAATCAATGATATTCTGATTGTGACAGCTCGCGTGCTTTCGCAGATATCCAAACTCCTGGGTGTGATTCTGGCACCGTCTCTGGATGAAGGCATCCTCGAACGCATTGATATTGTTCGCGTGGCGGAAGGGCGCGCGTTCGTCATTATCACCATCCGCATGGGGCTTGTCAAGACGATTATGGTCGAGATTTCGCAGCCGCTCGTGGAGGAACAGGTGCGGAAGATTTCCGGTGCGCTCAATGCGCGGCTGGCCGGATTGACGTTGGAACAGGTCAAAACAGAAATCGCCGCGCGTGTGGGAGATTTGCCTGAGGGACATACCGAGCTGGTGCGTTTTTTCGTGGACACCGCTGAAAAACTCTTTACGTTCTCCGGACCGCAGGAAATCCGTATCGGCCCGACGGCGCAGGTGATTTCCCAGCCGGAATTCGCCGATGTGAAAAAGCTGCGGAGTATTATTGAACTGGTCGAAGATAAAGACATTATCGTCCATCTCCTGACACCGGCACCCAGCGAAGAAGACAAGGTGCGTGTGACGATTGGCGGCGAAAATCCGGATAAGCGCGCCAAGACGCTTTCCGTTCTGACCTCCGCGTATGAAGCTTCCGGTGTCCACGGCACGTTGGGCGTCATCGGACCCACGCGCATGAATTATCCGAGATTGGTTTCGTTGGTGAACTACACCGCGAAAACGATTGCCAAGCATCTGAAAAAAGATTCGTAAGAATAAAAGGACTGAATTTATTGTATGAAACCCAAACACCCTGAAGAAAACTTGCAAGATACCGAGCGCGAAAAAATGCCTTCCGGCATAGACGACCCGCAAGCCGAAGGCGGAGAAGCTCCTTCGGACGAAGAAACGACCGAGGAGATTTCTCTCGAAGAAACCCTGCGCAAGGAAGTGGACGAGTGGCGCGATAAATTTCTGCGCAAAGCCGCTGAATTGGAGAATTTCCGCAAGCGCACGCGTCAGGATATGGAGAATCTCACTCGCGCTATTCGGCAGACTGTGATTCTGGATTTTTTGCCGATTATGGACGATTTTGATCGCCTGCTTTCGACGCAAGAATTGAACGACACAAAAAACCTTAGCGAAGGCGCGCGGCTGATTCGTGATAAATTGTCCGCTGTTTTTGCATCGCTCTCGGTTGAGAAAATCGAAGCGGAAGGTCAGCCCTTCAACCACGACGAACATGATGCGGTGCTGACAATCGAGACGGAAGATATTCCTCCCGACCATGTGGCTTCCGTCGTGATGTCCGGCTACAAGATGAACGGCAGAATTATTCGCCACGCTCAAGTCGTGGTAAGCAAAGAACCGGAATCCGAAACGAATTCCGACGATGAAAAAGAGACCTCATGACAAAACACGATTACTATGAAGTATTAGGTGTAGAGCGAAACGCCGGTGAGGATGACATTAAGAAAGCCTACCGCAAGCTGGCGATGCAGTATCATCCTGACCGCAACAAAGACGACAAGAGCGCCGAAGAGAAATTCAAAGAAATCGGCGAAGCCTATGCGGTTCTGAACAATCCGGATAAACGCGCCCGCTATGACCGGTTCGGCCATGCCGCCACATCGCCCGGCGCTTCACAGGGAGGTTACGGGAATTTCGAGTTCGACCTTTCCGATGCGTTGCGCCAATTCATGGAGGGCGGTGCCTTCAGCGATTTCTTCGGGGGAATGCGCGGCGAGTCCCGTGGCCCGACCCGCACACGCGGCGGCGACCTGCAGATCAATCTCAAGCTGACGCTGGAAGAAATTTTCACCGGCGTAACCAAAAAAATAAAAGTACGCCATTACAAGCCATGTGAAGAATGCAGCGGAAGCGGCGCTAAACGCGGCACGAGCCGCACGACATGTTCAACCTGCCGGGGCAGCGGACAAGTGCGCCAAGTCAGCCGATCTATCTTGGGGCAGTTCGTCAACATCACGACGTGCCCGCAATGCCGGGGACAAGGCACAGTCGTCAGCGAACCCTGTCCGGCGTGCCGCGGTGAAGGTCGCATGCGCGGAGAATCGTTCGTGAGTGTTGACATCCCTGCGGGCGTTTCCGCGGGAAATTATATTCAAATGCGCGGCAAGGGAAATGCCGGACCCTACGGAGGCCCTCCCGGTGACCTCATCGTGGTCGTAGAAGAGAAAGAACATCCTCATTTCACACGTCGGGGTGATGATATTCTCTACCCTCTGATTCTGTCGATTCCGCAAATCGTCTTGGGCGACGATGTCGAGGTGCCGACGCTCACAGGCAAAGCGCGCCTGCACATCGAGCCGGGCACTCCCCACGGGCGTATTCTGCGTATGCGCGGTCGAGGATTGAAACACTTGAAAGGATACCGCACCGGTGACCAGCTCGTCGAAATAAAACTCTACGTTCCCGAAAAGCTGACGGCGGAAGAACGCCGCCTTTTCGAGAATCTTAAGCAAAGTGAAAATCTGAAGCCGAAAGCAAATCAAAAAAGCTTCTTCAGCAAAGTAAAGAACGCCTTTAGCGCATGATTTGGCGTCTGTCATTTTCCCAGCGAACAGCAATCCTGCTCCTCGCCGTCGCCTTTCTTCTTGGCACGGCGATTCGATTTTTTCAGTCGCAGCGCGCGGTTCCGGAAGCGCTCCAAAGTCAGCTCTTCCCCGACAGCGCAGCGGCGGCTGATTTTCGCGAACGCGCCAAACAAGTCGCGGAACTCGCGGAAGAAATTTCCAACCGGCCGATTAATATCAACACCGCCACTCGCGCTGAATTGCAAAGCCTTTCGGGAATCGGGCCAGTACTCTCGCAACGTATCATCGACTATCGCGAAAAGCACGGGGCTTTTGCAACGATTGAAGAACTGGATGATGTTTACGGAATCGGGCCGAAGCGTCTCGCGGCAATGCGCGACCGCGTAACTGTTGATACAAGCTCCGCAATTACGAATAGTGATTCGACGCAACTCTATACGGTAAAATAAAAATGGTTCAGCGCATCTCATCGGGAACTCAGCGCCGCGAAAAAGGGCAAGGAATTCGCCCGACGGCTGCACGCGCACTCGAATCGATTTTCGATATTCTGCACGGCGAGATTGAAGGCCGCACTGTACTCGACCTCTTCGCCGGAACCGGCGCATTCGGAGTGGTCGCGTTGAAACGAGGCGCAACGTTAGCGGTCTTCGCCGATATGTCGCGCGAAGCCGAGCGCCGGATTCAAAAAGCGCTGGCGCAGTATCACCTCGAAGAACGCGCGATTGTCTTTCGCGAAGATGTTTTCCATTTCTTGAATCACGTCTCGAAGGAAGGCCGCATTTACGATATTATCTTCGCCGACCCACCATATGATATGTTTTCGATGAAGAAGGTGGTCAGCGCAATTCTGAATGCAGGAATTTTAGCACCGGGCGGCGTGCTGGTCTTCGAACATTCCAAGCATGAAGCTCCACCCGAACCGGAGGGCCTTGCACTCCGGCGCTCCCGCGTCTTCGGCGAAACAACGATTTCAATTTTTGATCATAACTGACGAATTCACTGCATCGCATAGAACAATCGCCGTCGTCCTCTTCCGGAAAAGACTGGCAATGGAATTAGGGTAGAGAGGAATAATGTGAATATTTCCAAGTTTAGAAAAGAATTTCATGCGTTGCGTGAACGCGGTTTCATAAAGACAAAGCGACGCGGTCCGACGGGAGTTGGACACACGCTTGAGGTTGAGCTTGGTCTACAGGAGAATAATATCGCTTTGCCTGATTTGTCTTTTGCCGAACTGAAAGCGCATCGTATGAACTCCAGCAGTATGATTACGCTTTTTACGTTCAATCGTAAAGTTTGGCAAATGAATCCATTGGAAGCTGTTCGCAAATATGGAACGTTGGATGAAAAGGGAAGACAGGGTCTTTACTTCACTATGGGCGGGACTCCAACTTCTACCGGTCTTCTTATTCGCTTTGAAAAAACAAGTGTTGACCTGCGCCATATTGATGGTACACTAATAGCCTCATGGGATTTAGAGGAACTTGTAAAACGATTTAATGAGAAGTTTCCTGCGATGATTTTAGTCACGGCAGAAGTTGAAGAACGTGCTGATGTTGAGTACTTCCACTATGGGCGCGTACGGAAGATGTCGGGCTTGAGCCAATATGGCCTCGGATTGGCGATACGATCAGATACGGCAGTCTTCGACATCCGGTGGCCGCTAAAGGTAAAGAGAAATACACCCGGTAAATCGCGTCTGTTGGTGCGAGAAGCCGAAGTACCCAGATTCTTCCGAGAGGTAACAGACCTTTGAACGTCAGAGAATCCCAGATTGAAGATGTTCTTGCTCAGTATCCTGATATAACGAAGGCTATCTTGGGCATAGAGGAAGATTTGAGTCTTATTGCTCGACAGAAGATATTACCTTCCGGTGAACGGCTAGATCTTCTTTTGGTATCGGGAAGGACAATAGTGCTTATCGAATTGAAAGTGGTAAGGTTCGAGCGACAGTTCTTGACACAAGTCTCGCGATATGCTGATGAATTGATGAAGCTACAAGAGGCGGGCAAATTCGTAGGTGGCGAAATCATTCCTTACCTGATGTGTACGGATTGTTCAGCGCAACAGGTGAAGGAGTGTTCGAGGAAGCATGTGCTTCTCATCAAGTATTCGCCGAAAGAGGTTCTGGAAGATTTCTTTGCTAGAATGCAGAACATCGCGTCCTTTATGACTCTGAAGCCAAGTAACCACGGACTTTGGAATATTCATCTTTTAAATCGAATCCTGTATGCGCTCGAAACACCAAAGAGTCTTCTGGACCTCCAGCAAATCATTTCTCTCTCAAGAAGCTCAATCTCAAGCTACCTTCGCTTGGCGAGTGAATTGCTGCTCGTTGATAAAAAACGCAATCAGTGGGCATTGACAGATGCGGGGAGGAAGTATGTGTGGAACAGAGGTGTCAATACACCGCTTGAACATATCTCTGATGAGCAGGCAAGTGTGTTGCAGGATGTGATAGTCCAAAATCCTTTCTCAAGCGGTGCGATTTCTGGGATATATACACTTGTCGAGTCACTGTATAATTTATCTCGGAACACATATCCCGTCAAAGCGGATCACCTCGCAGATTACTTCAGAAAGTCTGCAGGAAATTTGTTTCAATGGAACGCAAAGAAAACCGCAATAGACGCCATGCGTATGTATTCAAACTACGCGATAGACATTGGGCTTGTAGGACGAATGGGCCAAATGTATTATCTGACTCCATCGGGAGTTCGGTTCATCCTACTGTTAAATCTGCACAAGACAATAGAGATGGTTGATGCTTTGGGAATTACAAAGACACAGAATCTATGAGTAAGTCTTGGTCAAGTAATAGTAAGAGATCAAGTCCCTCGTGATGGTAGGTAACCATCGCTCCAGCGTAGCCAACATTGTATGCCATTGAGAAATAGTCCCAGCAACGTAAGAGGTGCGACCGACAACACAATGGCAAGTGAATTCATCGTTGTTGTTGAGAAGCAGTAAAGGAGTATCCGGTTATGCTGCGGAAATTATCTGTCCCATTGTATGTTTAACCTCCTTTTTAAATCTTTGATTAACGGAAAGAAACATCATGCCTAAGCACGTAATTGCCTGGCTGCCGGGTGACGGGGTCGGGGTAGAAGTTTTGGAAGCGGTCCGGTACTGCCTGGACGCGCTGGAGTTTTCTGCGGAATACCGCGAAGGAGAAATCGGTTGGAAGTATTGGTGCACAGAAGGCAACGCGCTGCCCGACCGCACATTGAAGCTTCTGAAAGAAACCAAATGCGCTCTCTTTGGCGCAATTACATCCAAGCCCAAACAGGAAGCCGATGCCGAGCTCGATCCGGATTTGCGCGGTAAGGGATTTGTCTATTTCTCGCCCATCGTGCGGCTGCGGCAGGAATTGAACCTGCACACGAACATGCGCCCGTGCAAAGCGTACCCCGGAAATCCGCTGAACTACAAAGAAGGAATTGACGTCGTCATCTTCCGCGAAAACACCGAAGGACTCTACGCGGGCGTGGAATTCCATCCGATACCGCGTAATGTTTTTGACGCGCTCTGCACACATCCGAAAGCCAAGAGGTTCGAGAAATTCGGTTTGGAAAATCTCGCAATGTCCACCCGCATTATGTCGCGGCAGGGTTGCGCGAGTATTGTTCGTCAAGCGTTCATGTTCGCGAAAAAACATCACCGCAAGAGCGTGACGATTTGCGACAAACCGAATGTCCTGCGCGAAACCGGCGGCCTGATGATTCGCACCGCGCGTGAAATTCACAAGAAGGAATTTTCCGATATTCCCATGTGGGAAACGAATATTGACGCGCAGTGCATGTGGCTGGTGAAGAATCCGTTTGACTACGATTGCATCGTCGCGGAAAATATGTTCGGCGATATTCTGTCGGATTTATCAGCGCAGCTTGTGGGCGGTTTGGGATTCGCCAGCGCGGGAAATATCGGCGACGATTACGCCGTGTTCGAACCCACGCACGGCAGCGCGCCGAAATATACCGGCATGTATAAGGTGAATCCGATTGCGGCGATTTTAGCGACAAGGCTTATGCTGGAATGGCTCGGCGAAACGGACAAAGCAAACCGTCTGGAAAAAGCCGTCGCTGCGATTATCAAAGAAGGCAAAGTGCGCACCTACGACATGGCCGGCACCAACACGACCATCGAAATGGCGAAAGCGATTGCTGTTCAATGTAAGCAATAAAAGAGATTTTCATAGAGTACTTGGAAGCTGAGATTCAGCAACAGAAGGAGAATTGACATGAAACGGCTGCGAATTTTCTTAGGGATAATTTTCTTATTTTCCGCTGCGGCGTCGGCGATGCCGCCTCACCCAGACCTCCTGATGAAGGTGCGGGCGTATGACGTGACGATGCCGTATGCGATGGCGAATCGAGCTGAGCTTTTAGCGCGCGGAGTCGATGCTCCGCAAGCGTTCAACCTTTCGGGCAAATTCGGCGCATCCGGGCGGCTGGATGATACCGAGATGAGAGTCCTGATTTTGCTGGCCACCTTTAGTGACCAGAGTTACCAGACGGATGCATCGTATTTCGATTCGCTCATTTTCGGAAATCAGATGGGCGATATGCGCCATTATTACCATGAACTTTCCTATGGGGAATTTCACGTAATTCCGGGTCAGACGCCGTCCGAAATCGGCTGGACGGATATGCCGCAAACGTATGCCTATTATGTGGACGGACGAAACGGCTTCGGGGACTACCCCCGCAATGTCCGAAGGTTGGTGGAGGACCTTGTGGACGCCGTGGATCCATATGTGGATTTCTCTGTGTACGACAACGATGGCGATCTATATGTCGATGGTTTGATGGTGGTTCATACCGGGCCGGGAGCCGAATTTACCGGCAGCGACCATGATATCTGGTCTCACGCCTGGGGGATTTCGCCAAGATTATTGGACGGAGTCTATGTATCGGGCTACTCTATGGAGCCGGAATACTGGCGTTCATCCGGCGACATGACCTGCGGCGTCTATGCACACGAATTCGGTCACCAGATTGGACTGCCGGATCTTTATGACACGGACTATTCATCCAAAGGCGTTGGAGATTACAGTCTGATGGCGGGAGGCTCGTGGAATGGAACGCTAGGCAGCCGTCCGGCGCACATGGATGCGTGGTGCAAGACCCGTGTCGGTTTTGCCACAGCGACGGTGCTTTCGGAAGACGCGACCGACATCGAAATCCCCGTCAGCGAATTTTCACCGGTGATTTACCGCGTGTGGCGCGGAGGTGTCGGCACGGGAAATCAATATTTTCTGATTGAGAATCGAAGTTCGTACGGCTATAGTATCGGCATGCATGGTATCACAGGTCTGTTCATCTGGCATATTGACGATAACGTGGGTACCAACACGCGCGAATGGTATCCCGGTCATACAAGCACAGGGCATTTTAAAGTGGCTCTCGAACAAGCCGACGGAGAATGGGATTTGGAACGGAATATGAACGACGGCGACGGCGGCGATCCTTTCCCCGGCTACTGGGACAACCGCACGTTTTCCAATTCCTCGCTGCCCAATTCCATGGACTACTCGTTTGCTCCGACGGATGTATTGATAACGAATATTTCCGATGTGGATTCCATTATGACGTTCGATTTGTCGCTGTCGCCGCAGCCTTACGTCATTGTGCAGAATCCGAACGGCGGAGAAATTTGGCCGATTGATTTGACAGCGACGATTGAAATTGAGCGGTACGTGACCACCGAGCCTGCTGTGATTTCGCTGACGCGTGACGGCGGCGATACATGGACGGAGCTCTTTACGTTAGTAGCCGCAGACACGACATGGACTGTCACCGGTCCGACAACGACACAGGCACTGCTAAAAGCCGAAATTTTCGGAGACGATACGTTAACGGATATCAGCAATAACACTTTCGTCATCGGGGAAACGGTCTTAACACTCTTGAGCCCGAACGGCGGCGATTCTATCGCTCAAAACACGCCTTACCAAATTACGTGGGATTCGTACGGCTACGCAGGGTTGATATCTCTCTACCTAAACAGAAGTTATCCAGATGGTGAATGGGAAACGCTTGATTCAAGTATTTCAAACACCGGCGCTCGCTATGTGAGAATGCCCGGACCTCTATCGGATTCCTGCCGCGTGAAAATCATCGCGGACGAAAATCCGGAAGTCTTTGACGAAAGCGATGCGAATTTTTCTCTGATAGAGCCGACGATTGCCTTGATTTCACCTAACGGCGGGGAAGAATGGACGGAAGGAGAAACCGATACCTTGAAATGGTCTTCGGAATTCTTGGATACGCATGTGAGTATATATCTGTCAAGAAACGGTGAAAGCGGCCCATGGGAAACCGTTTTAACTATGACGCAGAACGACGGTATGCATCCGTGGAATGTAACCGGTCCGTGGTCGCACACCTGCCGTATCCGAATCCAGTCGCGTCTCGATTCGACCGTTGTGGATATGTCCGATGCTGATTTCATCATTCACCCCAGTGCAAGCGCCGATGAGCGAACAGGGATTCCGCACACGTTTGGACT
>CBDVDL010000042.1:0-10435 GCA_965372735.1 uncultured Alphaproteobacteria bacterium
AAAGGTTGGTTGCCGGCCGCTGGGTTGTAGGCACTTTTCGCGGCGCCGCTTATCGGGGGCGTTCAAATATAAAGTCACAGCTAAACCGCTCTCTTCCTTGAAAAGGAGTTTAGTTGTGCCTTGAATTGTAGAGGACCCATGCCCAAATGGCAGGCCCCTTTGGAATAGCAATTTTACATCATAAAATATAGCGAAAAGACATTGGATTGTCAAGTAAATTCTATAGTTTCCTGAGTTTTAAGAGGAATTGGAGTATGTTGTTGATATTTAAGAACCTGCGGCTTATCAATCACCATTCCGGGCACGCGGGACGCATGCCGCGGCGAGAAACGACCTCGCGGGATGAACATTCCGGACAGATCGGGGGATCTGCCTCGGCGAGGTTTAGGGTTCGATAACGCGGACGCTGTCGATGACGTAATTGCTGGCGTTCTGAGTGAAGTCAATCGCATAGAACCGGAAATAGAAGAGATTGTCTTTCAGGGAATCACTAAACGCGGTCACCAACGGAACGCTGTAAACACCGTCGCCTTCCACATCATCCCATCGCCCTCCCAAATCGAGAAGGTAGAAATCTTCGTGGCCGGTCCATTCGGTTTGCCAGGCTTTGCGCACCTCGAAGCGCACGGTAGCGATGTCCTGCAGCGTTTCCGGGTCATCGGCTTGAACCGTGATGACGGTGGTGTCGTTGGGTTCGCCTTGCAGGGGACGCCAGATAGTATCCGGCATGACCGGATTCGATACGATCGGTGGACCGTTTGTAATGCCGATAAATCGCTGCGCGGTATCTACTTCAAGACCGAATCTATCCCAAAGCACAAATTGAAAATCGTAGAGACCCGAAGGAATTCCCCAGAAATGACCGGGCGTTAGGTTCAACGTCCATACAGTATCGCCTAAACTTGCAGTGAAAGGGATATGTCGTAAATCGCTCGTCGGTATGCCGGAATACCAAAGCGCAAGATAAACCGAATCAATGCGATCACTCGCGGTGGGTTTCTGAATGTGCACTTCATATTCGACAGGATCAAAGCCCGCTGGGAATTCTGAGATAACAGGTGTGATACTTATAAACGAGGGCGCTTCGACAGGTTGAATGTCGATGGAATCTTCGGCACTTCCCAGATAGCCACTTATGGCAAAAGGTCTGAATTCGAAGATATAGATACCGAAATCATCTTGAAAATTCTTCCCGTTTATCTGGCGGGTAAAACGACCATCACCGGGCACAATGTCACCGGAACGTAAGCTGAGTAAATCACTTTCGGGCGGATGGTCGAAGGCAGAACCGTCATCATAGAGAGTAAAGACCAAATAATCCCCACCACTCGGGTCATATATATGGCAATAGATCGAATCAAATGCTTCTCCCACAGACTCGGAGATATTTACAACAATTGGAAAGAAGAGGTCGATTCCGACAGGCAATGCTTCAGGTATTTCTTCTATCGTCACCTGGACTTGTTTGGAATCACCATTATTAGGCGGGGTAGTGTCGCACGAGAGAAAGAGGCCGAAGCTGATTGCGCTAAGAAGGAAGATAAGCAATAGAGTGGAGCGGCGATTGATTGATTTCTTCATGTCGGCCTCCTCTAAGGTTTCTCGTTGTAGATGACATGCAGGATCACGCGTCCGACGTCTTCGAGGGATTTCGGACTGCATTCGGCAGGCGTGTCGCGCACGGTGTGCCAGAATTCATAGTCGAAGTCAATAACATCGACGGTGGGCAGGCCAGCCTCATTGAGCGGAATATGATCGTCATAAACCGCTTGGCCGATTTTATTCTCGAACGCCGTAATTCCTAATTCGCGGGCAGTCATCCATATCTTCTCGACGATTTCGCGGGCGTAGTGAAACGACGCATCTTCGATGGGAATATGCAAATCCCGGTCGCCGATTAAATCGAGCAGAATGCCGTAACGCACGCGAGGGATAACGGGATTGCGAGCGAAATATTTCGAGCCGATAAGCCAATCGGTGGGCGAGCCGTCAATGCCGTAGTCTTCACCATCAAAGAGAACGATGTCCACACCGATATCGGGAGGGTCGAGGGCACAGCGGCGCGCAATTTCCAAAAGAACGGCGACTCCGGACGCGCCGTCGTTTGCTCCGAGAATAGGTGTATCCCAATTTTCGGGATTCGGGTCGTGGTCGGCAACAGGCCGGGTGTCCCAGTGAGCGCACAGCAGAATCCGCGAGCGCGCTTCGGGTTTCAGGCGACCGATGATGTTGGACAGTTCCAGAGTTGTCCCGCGGTCTTTGCTGTCGTACGTGAAGGTTTGCAGAAAGACGGTGTCCGCCCAAAAGCTAAGTTCACGCTGCAGGAATTCCAGACATTGCTTGTGTCCCGTCGAGCCGGGATTACGCGGCCCAATGGCGCACTGCGCTTCCAATAGAAAGAAAGCGTGTCTGTCATCAAACTCAGGCACCTCAGCGCACGCTGGCGGTTGCCCAAAAGTGAAAACAAGAGCCAAGAGGAAAACGCCGGAAAACGCTCTGAAAGATTTATCCGCGAATCGCAATATTGACCTGAACTCCAAATTCGAAACTGCGTGATTTTCGTGGAGGAATTTTATCATCATTCGTGCTCATTTGCATATAGATTTGACCATTGACGGTGTTGGAAAACGTATAGGTCAGCCGCGGAGTCAGATTCCACGAACTGGACTCGCTCTGAACCGTGAATTCTCCGCTGCTGGTCGGCGTGTATTCCGATTTAGAGGAGCGGTTGTCAAAGGCCAGGGAGATGTTGGTCTGGTTTGTCAGTCGAAATCTGTTAAGGAAGGGAATCGGAATACGGAAGCCTGTGCGGATTGAGTAGCCAACCGTTAGCGAGATTTGCTGTTCACTCGAGCGTCGCTTCGTCGAGGTTTGCACCTGATCTTCAAACGAGCTGCTGGAGCTGTATCGGATTTGTGAATCTACTCCATACTTCCATAGAATATTCAGCCCGATAAGGGGATTCCATTGCTGGGTATAGGACTTGCCGGTGATTTGGCTGGCGCTTCCTTGCCAGCTTTCCCGCACGCGATTCGATAGAGCGTTATTGAGACTGACCGACTCGGTCACTTTCCGGAAGAGTATAAACGAAGACAGGCCGGACCAATCGAAGGTCCAGTCGAAGAAGGGTATCGCCGTGATGTCTCCTCCTTTGCTTGACATGAAGAAGACGGTGCTTTCGCGAGAGCCGGTGCTGGCATTTGAAATCGACGATGTGATGCGAAGCGCGTGACTGAGTCCAACACGGATATCCGAACCGATTCGAAAACCGGAACGCAGGTCGAAGTCTTCGTTTTTTGAAAGCGCAGGCACCTGCGTATAGCCTCCGACCGTATCGACATTCGGAGTCTGTGTCAGGCCGAATTGATACCCCCAATCGGCCTGACCTATCGTCGCTGATTGAGTATGCGAGCGCCCCTGATTGTACGTCAGACTGATAGGATCGACAGACCGAGAAATTCTTCGCACGGGATTTAGCAGCATATCAAGAAGGCTTCCCCGCGATCTTGCCCGAGGTTTCGGAGTCTGAACACTGTCTTCGCGCACGGCTCCACTGTCCGGAGGTGCCCCCTCGCCTGAGGGAAATTCCGAAAATCCGGAGGATTCTTCCGATGGCTCTTCTGACGGAGAAGTAGCGGAGGGTTCTTTGACCTCTCCTAAAACCCGAAAGAGATCAATCTGGAAATCCGTCCGGATGGTTCGGTTACTGGAAATACTCTGTGAGTTATCCTGCGCGAAATTGCTGTGTGCCCATCGGTAGTCCGACGTATAGCTGAAATCGGAGCGCAACCACGAAGCAAACGTTGGATTGAAATTGGACGTGAAATTCTGCGAGATGTCGGAATCCCGACCGAATTCAAGCCGGGTCAGATCTTTCCAATCTCCATTGGATAAATCCGAACGGATGGTTCGTCCATAATCCATCGTCAGCGATTCGATAAAGTTGAAACCGGTCGAGAAGTGTCGATTGGTCCGCAGGGTTCGCGTATCCTGTACGACACCGGAGCGCTGTTCCTGATGGCTGGAGGATTCGCTGGCGTCTATGCTGGTGGTGATTTTGGTCGGTTTGTAGTAGAACCGTTTGTCGCTCAAAGCGCCGAGCATCGGGATTCCTCTCAGGAAGAAGAGAGGCGAGATTCCCCTGCCGCGGCTGGTGGGGAAACTATAGGCGGCGTTGGCGCTTCGCGACTCGCTCCAGCGTTCAACATCCTGAAAACTGCTTCCATCACTTCGCGAGAGAGAGAAACCGCCCGTGATACGATCTATGGTGTAGTTCGTCAGCGCATATTTCCCGCTTCCCGCCCTCGAAAAATTAATCTGGGCGCTGTAATCCGTTTTCAGCGACTTGATGCTGTCCGGCGCGTGGTCAGGATTGACTCGAAAATCAGAATTCGGAAAATACTTAGGAGTCTGTTTGGAGTCAGAATAATTCAGCGATAAAGGAAGATTGAAACCCCAGCGGTCAACAAAGAACTTATGGAGAGAAATTTTTGCGGAAGCGCGCTTCGTTTCACGGGTATTCTGGTCACCGATACGCGTATTGACATTGTGAAAATCAGCGTCGCGAGTTTCGTACCCTACGTTTATCGTCGCCAAATCCGCGAATTTCACCGAACCACTGACATCCGCGGCGGTTCCGGGATCTTTATACACTTCGGAAAGGCGGAGTTCATCCACCCAGATTTCCTCGTTATAAACCGGAGGTCGGGTCGCCATCCGGACGCCTAATGAATAGAATCCAATACGCGACAGAGCGGGATTGCCGAGGATGCTGACGGTGGTAACGGAATCAAGCGTCACGTAGTAGGGAATGTCAATCGAGAGAGTATCAGCGTCTCGGAGGGTTTTCAGGCGTGTCAGGTCATTTAAGGCAATATCGATGGTGTTCGACTCCGCCCAACCCGGATAGACAATCTTGTTTATCTCGTAGTAGTTATCGAAAACATCCGCATAGCTGTATCCCAGCCGGAAGATGAGTTCGAGGCGTCCTTGCGGGAACGTGGTGTAATCCGTTCCTCCGCCATGAATGAACATCTTCAGGCGGCGGTATTCGAGGAGGTTTATCGAGGTGTAAAGATTCTTTGCAATCCATCCACCGTCCAGCACCGGATCCAAATAGGCTTTCGCTTCATGCACTTCGAGAACGAGAGATTGCTCTTTGGAGCGCACACCCGAGATAGGATCAATCTCTCCTTGTACGCCGGGAGGGCTGATATAACCGGGATTTTCATGGTTGTTGATGATCGCAACGCTGACACGCTCTACGGAATCGACCGGGAACACCTGCTGCCATTCGTTGCCGACGATGTCCAACTGGACGATTTTAATGTTCTTGTTCCCGTTTCTGTCTCCGCTGCAGCCGGTCAGGTAGGCACGGACGAAACGGATTTGAGTAAACGAAGGATTGCCGACGGTATTCGAATATTCTTCTAAAGGAATTCGGAAGAGACGCCAGCCGTAGGGATTCGTTTGACCGCCGACGATGTAGTGGCAGCTATCGTTTAGCCAGAAGTTGTACGAAAAGTAGTGATTCTGGAGATCAAGCACCTGATTATTGTTGAGGTCTTCCGTGTCGGGATAGTTGCCGCTCTCGTCGTTCAGGTTTCCTTCGGTGCCGTTGATGTTCTCGTAGTAGCTTGTTCCGGCTGTATAGTTCCAATCGTCCATAGAAGGGACCTTCGGTCGTGTCAAGCCGTTCCAGTACGCGGAGTCTGCAGGCCCCGCGATGCCGTCAATCCCGGTATCTTCTTCCGGGCCGTTGATAATGCCGTTTCCGTATTCCCAGCGCGGGTCAAAACTGGCGTCGCCGGGTTGCGGCTGTCCCGGTTCCGGACGATCCTCGGTGCTCATCTGATTATCCGGCAGGGCGTCCTCGGAAACCTGTCCAAGGTCAATTACCAGTCGCCCGTCGTCATTTCCGTCCCATTTGACCCAGATTTCGATGAATTTCGAAAGGGTCTGGTCGGCATAAGCTTCTCCGAGGTAGCGCATAATTCCGCCCCAACTGCGGGTGGCGTCGTCTAAACTTGAATCCGGACGGAATGTGATGTTCAAAGACTGGAGTGTATTGGCGACATTTTGATTGACTTCCCTGTCCGGGAAGACTTCCTGAACCGGAACCTGTCCGCTGACCGTTGGGTTGTACCAAATCATCCTGCCGCGGAGGGAATCAATATCGGGATCCACAGGAATTGAAGAGAGCGTCCATTGTCGCCGCAAAAGTCCCAGCGGAACCGCCCTTCGGGAACTTTCGAAATCGTCCAGATAGGCCAATCCTCCCACATCACCCGTGGCTTGATTCTCCATTGAATTCGGATTCGGATACACGCGGGCGACTTCCGCATCAAATGTCACCAGAGAAGGTGTTTCCGTGTTGACTAACGGCAAAAAATCCACGGCGCGAGTCAGGAATTGGGGACGGAACGTCAGCTTTGTATTTATGTCATAGAGAGTATTGCGAACCGGTTCGGAACCCACACGGACACGCTTCTCGATGGGTTTTTCGTTGAGGTAAAGCCACATCCCGCCGATGTAGGAATCTTCCCAGAGCTCATATTCCGCCCGGAGCCCGAACAGGCTCTTGCGTTCGAGCTGAAAAACGGTGCCGCTCTCGTAGAGGATTTCGAGGTCGGCGTTTTCGGCTTTCGCCGCTTCACTCAGAATGCGGAGTTGGCCGGACATATAATCGATGGTGTAGTCGATTCCGCGCTGCAAGTGCACGCCATTCAGAATCACTTCTTCGGAACCTTCGAGAACAAGAGGCCCTAAATCATAGACAGAGCGCGAACCGCGGAATTCCGTTTGGAAGTTCCAGTAAGCGCTCTGAGATTGAATGACTGTTCTTGTTTTGGTGTAGAGGTCGCAGTGTTGATATTTGCCGGAATCCGGCAGAGGATACGTATGGAAAGTTCCCCCGCTTGGGCCATCCCAGAAACCTTCCGGGCAGAAAGGTGTCAAGTCCTGGAAATGAATCTCACCACGGTCGTATCGTATAAGAGCGGGCAGGTTGTCCACTTTACCGTCGGGATCTCCCCCACCTGTTTCCTGTTCCATGTCAAAGCGGAAGGTGGTCAGATAGGTTTCGTTCAGCCCAGGGAAACCGGTCTCGGGAATAGTGGCGCTGCTGGCAGAGCGGATGATTTCCATTTTGAAATTATCCGGATTGATATCTGAAGACCCGAGCGAATACACATGCCGGAACATGAGATTCCAGGTAGTATCGGTCGGTTGGGGATTCTCAGGTTTCAGCAGCAGCAGCCTCAAACTGTCCGGATTGGCGGCCAAGACACCGAACGTATCACCGGCTGCCGTTGCATACGCAATAGCCAGAATGTCTCCCTGACTGACCGGATACCGCAGCCGAATAAACCCCAGCGCCCTGTCAAAATCGTATTCGCCGGACGCGTAATCAAGCCGCCGAAACAGCCCGCTACGGTGCTCTTGGTCTCCCTGAAGGGAATCGTCCTCATTCGGCCGTCCGATGAATGGCCACGACACAGCAACACCGGGCAAAGGCGTCGAAGATTGTCCGCCCGAATAGGTATTACTTGAAACATAGACTTCGATAGAGGAAATACGCCAGAGTGTATCCATCGCCACGTGGGTACGGTTGACAAAGTGCCGGTAGTTCTCACGATAGTTCTCGAATTTCTTTTCCCTGCCATCCGTATCCCGGAAAATATAACTTGTGTCACTCAGGAAAAAATAGACGCCGCGCATGTAGTCTTTTTCTGAAAACGGAGGGCGAGCCTGAGAACCGCTGGCGTTGGGACGCTGCTTGTTTTTCTGTCCCTTTTCGAGAGAGGCGATGCCGGTCAGAGTGAGGGCGCCGATTTTCGCTTCTGTTTTCAGACCAAAAAGACCTTGATTCTTCCCGGAAAACGTCGCGAGTTTGGTGCCCAGACGCATATCAATATTCCCGGCTTGGATGGATTGAACGATTTCGTCCTCGTCGCCGGTATAGGTCAGAGCGATAGAGTTCTGAAAATCAAAGAGACGTTCGGAATCCTGATCCACACGCACTCGGACTTTCTCCCCGACTTTCCCTTCGATGGTAAAGCGCTGTGTCTGGTCAATCAGGAACGACGTGGAAGCGTTCTGATTATTGGCGCTTTGAATCTGAGAGAAATTTTGCCGCCGGATATGACCATTGATACTGATATCGCCGCTCACACGCAGACCCACGCGTTCGCCGCCGAAAATCCGGCGGAAGGTGCGACTTTTAATGCGAAAGGGAACGTCAATCGCGATGCCTTCTCCCGATGTGGCAACTTTCTGGAACTTGAACGCGGCGCGCGTTTTTTCATGGAACAGTTGGCGGATATCCGCCGCCAGACGCAGGTCGCGGTATTCCTCATAGGTTAGAACCGTCGGAGGACGCAGGTCGTCTGTTTCAATCCGTTCGCGCAGGATGACAAATTGCAGACTGCTGTCGATAACGGTTTCGACGACATAGAAATTGGAAGAGGGGCGTTCCAGTAGAGCGTGGAGCGTGAGGGAGAGACCTTGCGGGAGCCTGCGGACGAGGAAGTTTGTTGTCAGCGAATCCGCACAGGAGTAGTAAAAACCAACCTTCGCGGGCGCAATGGTTGGATTTCCGACCAAAAGAAGAAAGGCCAGTGGGAAAAAACGAAAGAAGAAGCGGCTTTTATTCAAAAGCATCGTGGGTGCAGACATTCTTGAGCGCAATTACTCCAATCGGTATAGAGCCGATAGGGTTTAACAATGAAGATCCATAGCCAGAGCTACCATGTCCTCCTTTAGCGAACGCCTGCAGGATTTTTGAGAATGTAAATCTACCATTTTTCTCAATGAATTGCAAGGCAAAAATCTGGCCCCGAAAACCTTCGAGCCAACCCTGCTCGAATGATAAAAGATGTTACCTGTTGATATATAACATCTTAAATCGATTATTTCCGTGAAAGTTCCCAAGAAGCCTGCCTTGTATGTAACGCGAGAAAGGCGTTTTTCGTTGCATTAGGAAGGATTTTCCGGTATTCAGGGCTGTGCATCTCGAAATCAAGCAGATTGATTTTTCAGTAGATTGTCAATATTCATCTTGCATCTGTCTTAGGGACTTATTATATTCTAATCCATACCATTTACTATTTCAGATTACCATAGGCAGAAGGAGATAAACTATGTTACGATGGAATGAAAAACGTTCGCGCGCACTTCTTAAGGTGGCTTTGGTTGCTGCAGTTATGGCTTTGTTTTATGTAGGTGCGTCCTTTGCCCAAACCGGCGATGTTGCCCGTCATGTAACCATGTCGGAGCGCATCGGGGTTTTTGTTGTACTGTTTCGGGCTTTTGATGTCTGGATCTATTTCTTCCAAGCGATTCTGTTGTTCTTGGGATTAGGTTTCACCGCCTACTACCTGATCCGTTTTCACCAGAATGGCTTTTTAGAGGGAATTCGCCAGACGATTCGAAAACTCGCATCGGGCGGAGGTCTCGACCCTCGCCACGCCGTCGATTTTGAAATGGAAAGTCTTCAGAATCGCTTCCTCTTCCTTGACATGATGATTGCCGCCGCGCCGGTATCGGGCTTGCTCGGAACGGTCGTGGGGCTGGTTCAAGTCTTCCGGGAGCAAACGCTGGTGGAGCATGTCACGATGCAAAGTCTGGCGGGAGGCATGTATGTCGCGATGGTGACAACCGTCTGCGGCTTGGTCGTCGGTCTCATCGGTATTATTGGACGGCACTTCCTGATCTCTCGCGTCGCCGCGATGCGTGAGCTTCTGGCGGGGCCGGGGGAGAAATAGGATGCGAGTTCGAAATCCATTTGCGGAAGCGACGACATCCCTGATTGATATCGCGTTCATTCTGATTCTCTTCTTTGCGATATCTCTCATTTTTACGCCGGAGACCACGATACCGCTCGTGCTGCCGAATGATTTTACCGGTGGAGACAAGGTGATTGAAGTCGGTGATGAGCTTTTGGTTCAGATTGAACGCGAAGGCGCTGTTTTTGTGGGAGGCGAACTTTTAGCGCCTGCCGAGGCGTCAGATTCGCTCTTGTTCGAGCTATGCGACAGACTCTTTGCTGATTTGAAGATTCAGAAGCCAGAGGCACGCGTACTGCTGCGGGCTGACAGCGGCGCTGTTTGGGACCGGCCGATTCAGGTGATGCAGGCTGTCGGTCGCAACGGCATCGGTGTCAGTATCGCCTTGAATCCGCGTAACATAGCGGGGACGACGCCATGAAAGAACGCCAGATTCTCATCGGGATTCGAGGGATGGCGTTCGTGCTGAGTTTTGGGGTGCTTTCTATTGTTCCGGATTGGACGGATTTGCCCAAGCTTACGTCCGATATATCGATCCTGATTATCCCCATTGAACGGATTATCGAGTGGCGCGAACATCCCCCTCCGCCTCCTCCCCCACCGCCGCGCCATCGCCGCGCAAAAGCTGGGAAACCAGCGCCCTAAATTTC
>CBDVDL010000043.1:0-10417 GCA_965372735.1 uncultured Alphaproteobacteria bacterium
TCGCGTGAATCGAACCTTGAACGAATTCCAGCCAGACGCATCTATCATCCTCAATTGTATTTATATGTTTTTCATGATATAAAGTGACCTTGTCGCAACACGAGAAAAATTCTGCCTCGCCCGTCGTATCTTCAAAATCCACCATCGTCGTGTAAAGGATGATTGCGCGTGCGAACAGGGCAGCCGGATCGTCGGGAAAGTCTCGCTCCAAGGCTTCTTGGATTTCCCAAGCCGCTTCGTAGTGCGAGCCTGTTAGCGTGTCATAGAGAGCGGGAAAAGTGTCTATCGGATGGGACGCCCAACCGATTACAGGCACGATGAAACAGAGAATTACACACGAAAAGACGGAAGAGATGATATTCCCTCTTACAAAAATTTAACATTCCGGCCGGGTTACGCGCGATAACCTCATTGTTTGGCATACGGGAACCTGCGCTGAACCCGGCTCGGCGAAGATTGGATTCCGGCAGCCAAAAGATACGGACACAATAAGTTAGAGTCAAGCAGAAGACCTTATATTTTATTCTTCCACTTGACATCTTGCCACCATATCCGTATAATGAACAGACACATTCGGATTTGCACCGCAACAAAGCCAGTAAAATCCATATCACATATGTAGATAGGCCATTTTGGCACTATATCCTTTACAATCTAAGATCTGGAGGTTAGCGATGAAACGGCACCTGGGAATCGGGTTCTTCATTATCGGCATCATGGCACTGACGGCTTTTGGCCAGTCCGAAATACCCGAGCCGAAAGGCACGCTTCTGTTTGAAGGAGCGAATGCTGTCGTCAAATATGATTGCACCCGCGTGGTGGCTCAGAACACCGGCCACTTCGAGCAGGTCAATCATGTCCGCGTTCACTTGCTAACGGAACGCGGCGTGCGCGAACATGCACAGGATTTCAACTTCTACTTCCTCGCCTATGACACGGTCGAGATTATTGATGCGCGCGTCCATTTGCCGAACGGCGAGGTCGTGATCGTATCCGAAGATGATATTAAGGATGTCCCCCTCCCGGCATTCGGTCCTTTCTTTCTGGAAAATGTGCGAGAGAAAATTATCACGTTTCCGGCGCTGAGACCCGGCGCGGAAATCGAAGTTATCTCCAAAACCATTGCCAGAGAACCTCCGATTAATGACGTGTATGATTTCAATACATCCTTCGAAAGTCAGGATCCCACCCAGACAAAGTTCGTGGAGATTGACGTTCCCATTGACATGAAACTCAAATGGAAAGCTCGCAACGGGGACGTTCCGTATCGTTCGGAGCGGCGCGGCGACCGAATGATTCACCGATGGGAAGTGAATGATATTGCCCAGACGATTCCGGAGCCGGGCATGCCGCCGATGCCGGAAGTCTCCCGACAGATTTTCGTATCGAATATGGAGAGCTGGGAATTCATGTCTCGTTGGTACACAAAGCTCGCGTCTCCGAGCTACATCCCGGATGAAGCCGTGACAGCGAAAGTCGCCGAACTGACGAATAACATCTCGACGGACGAAGAGAAAATCACGGCCATTTTCTATTTTGTCTCCAACGACATTCGCTATGTGGAAACGAAATTATCCGGCCGCAAAGCAGGCTACAAGCCTGAACCCGCGGGCGTGACATTCGCAAATCGCTATGGCGTTTGCCGGGATAAAGCGGCGCTGATGGTATCGATGCTGCGCACCGCCGGGATTCCTTCGGACATCGTGCTGATGAATCCGGTGTGGAAGATTTTCGAAGATATTCCGTCGCAGCAATTCAATCATGCGATTGTCGGAATTCCCGACAAGCAGACCGGCAAGTACTGGTATCTTGATCCGACAATCGAAAAGACGAAGGATTATCTGGCCGCGATGGAGCAGGATAAGGCGGTGCTGCCCTGCAATGAGAAAGGAGAACCTCTCGAATGGCTTCCGCTGATGCCGCCGGAGGATCACCTGTACCACATTCAGGCCCGCAGCGAACTGCATGATGACGGACGCTATACGAGCCAGATTGTGATTTCCACTCGCGGATTTCCGGACATGGTCATGCGCAACTTTATGCAAAGCATTCCTCCGGAACAGCGGGAAAATATTTTCAAGCAGATTATTCAGATGATTTCCACGACGGCGCGTCTCGATAAGTTCGAGGTAACTGATTTAATGGATTTCACGCAGAATGTCGTGATAACGCTCGATATAAGCGCAACGGATTACAGTGTTGAAGCGGGGGATTACCTGCTGTTCCAGATTCCGAATCAATCCAGTGGCCTCGATTTTCTGACCACTTACCTCCTGCGGGGAAGTGAACTGACGGAGCGGCGCTACCCGATGAAGGTGCTCTCCACATTCGCTGTCCGGGCGGATGAAGAAGTGATCTTCCCGAAAGGATATAGTGTAAAATCGGTGCCCGACCCTCTGGAACGGGATTATCAGGATTTCCGACTGGCACGGAAATTTGATGTCGAGAAAAATCGGGTAAAAATGGAACGGCTGATGGAAACATCCGTCCTTGATATTTCTCTCGAAAAATACCCGGATTTTCAGGCGATGCTGAAAGAAGATGACGTCATGAGCAAAGGGCGAGTCATCCTCAAAAAAACGAGTTAGAATCACTTGCCGCGGCATGCGTCCTCGCGTGCCCGGAATAGAGCGCACTCCGACCTTTTTTTACCAACTATTGATAAATAATACCAAATCCTGTGAAGCATTTCCTTACAATATAAGGAGGCTGTGTTGAAACCTCAATACTTTTTATTTGCTGTACTTCTTTTGGCCGTATCTATCGGGTTCGCGAAAGTCGAAGTGGATCCGGCTATTGAACAGCTCATCTTGAATTCTCCGGGAGCGGAAGCCTACCCGCAGGCGGGAGCGCTGATTCTGCTTCAAGATCGCGACGTTTACGTGGATGAAGACGGAGACGTCACCACACACGCTCACTCGCTCTTAAAGATTCTGCAGGTGCGTGCCAAAGATGATTACGGCGACCATTCTATCCGTTTTAACGACGCCACTCATGACGTCATTATCCACAAAGCGCAGACTCGCATGGCGGATGGGACTTGGATAGAGCCTGAAGAAGATGCGTTCACGCTCACCAGTGCGCCTGAAGTGCAGTTCGCTTCCGCCTATTCGCAAATAAAGCAGCGCAATGTCAACTTCCCCGGTCTTGAAATCGGAGCGATCATCGAGCTTGAATGGACCCGGAAGCCGAAAAAAGAAGACAAAGAGGAAGATGAAGGCGAGTCATACGGCGGCGAATGGATTTTTGGTATGACAGAACCCATCCTGAATCAAACGTTAAGTATTCGGCTGGCTCCGGGCAAACAACTCAGCTACCGGATGCTGAACTCGGATAAGGCAGTGGATGTGACGCAGCTCAAGGGAGAATCGGTTTATACGTGGCATTTCGAAAATTCGCCGCAAATCATGAACGAGCCCAATCGTGTCAACCGTGCAGACATCGCCCCACGACTACTTTGGACATCTTTCTCCGATTGGAAAGCCCTCGGCGACTATGTAGGCTCGCGATTCTGGAGCCGCGTCGATACGGCGACAGTGGCCGATGCCGCTCTAACAGAACTGGTGCCGAACAAACCATCCAAACAGGAAGATTATATTGAGGAACTTTGTATCGCCGTCCAACGAAAAATCCGAAATGTGAACTTGCGGCTGGGTCGAGCAGGCTACGAACCCAATACCGCCGACAATGTTTGGGCGCATCGCTACGGCGAAACACGCGACAAAGCTGTGCTCTTGACCGCTTTGTTAAGACAAATCGATGTACCTTCATTCCCGGTTCTGGTCATGAACCGGAACATCGAATTCGTGAATTTGCCGGTATTAGCACAATTTCGCCATATTATTTTAGGAATTCCCCGCGCTTCGGACACGCTCTACGTGGATCCAATGACGCAGGATTGCCGATTCGGAACGTTACCCTTCTCGCGCACCTATGGACGGAGCCTTGCGCTTAGCTCCGGAAACTCGGCATTGATTGATGTGCCTTACGGAGATTTGGAAAGCCGTTCTACGGTTACCTACATTGATGTCAAGCTTCACCTTAACGGAACACTCGAAGGCACCGTGAAAGCCTCTCCGAAAGGCCAGTGTGAACGCCGGTGTCGCCAGAGACTCAAGGATATGAAAGAAAAAGAGATGGACATCTACTTCCAGAGAGCAGCTTCACAAATATCGCAGGGAGCAGCCGTCGTTCATTATGAAATGTCCGACCTGAAAGATTTGACGCTGCCTGCCGAAGTCATCATGGCGTTCAGAGCGGAGCGTTACGCGAATCGCCAAGGCGATGTCATTCTCTTTGATTTGATATCCAATCCTTTCGGCTGGGCTTCGCACGGATTCTTCCCACAACTGCCGCAAGTGCGCTATCCAATTGGGCTACCTGCCCAAGGGAAAGTTCAAACAATCCTTCGGCTGCAAATCCCACAGGGCGTTACTGTGGGTTTCCTACCGGAAGCTGTCCAGGTGGATAATCCTTACTATCGGCTGGAAATGGCGGCGCGCGTGCAAGGTGACCAGATTATCTGGGAAATCGCGACTGAAATCAAGGCTGATAAGGTGCCTGTCGATGATTATGAGACTATGCGCGAAGGATTCCAGAACTTGGGGCTGGAAAAGAACCGCCTCGCCATCTTTGAACTGACCCGATAAAATCACGAAGCATCTTTTACAGAAACCGCCCGATTCCCGGCATTTCAACGGAGATTCGGGCGGTTTTGTATTATCGAGAGGTTCCATAATCACAGACTTGAACAATTAATTCCAGACCGATTCAGTCCTATTCTATCCTCAGACGAGGAAACTACGCATTTGAAACGACAGAAGTTATGTGAAACATTTCATTAGAATGCCTGCTAAAACCCCGTTTTAAACGATAAGATAGATGAAGTTCTCCTTGACTTTCTTCCGAATATTTCATAACTTTATGTCTCATATAAGTTATGGAATGGGCTATGGATTGGCGAAGCGGCGAAATCTTCTTTTTCACACGCAAGGACGAGGTTAGGTGAGGAGCGTTCGAAGCCTTTCCATTGGCGGAGTTTGCATCGCCCTTGGTGTCGTTTTACCTCTTTTGGTTCATTCTCTGGGGATTGCCCCCCGCATTGTTCTTCCCATCCACTATCCTGTTTTTCTTGCCGGGATGCTTCTTGATCCTGTTGGCGCCGCTATCGTGGGAATCCTAAGCCCTGCTCTTTCGATGGCCCTGACAGGTATGCCCACTCCCGACCAAACGCTCCGCATGATGGGAGAACTCGCTACCTACGGATTCGTCGTCAGCCTAACACTTCGCCTGTTGGGTGGTTTTCGCTACTGGACATGTCTCGTGGCGCTCATCATCGCTATGATTTTAGGACGAATCGTTCATGCATCCCTCGCGATGTGGCTCTTCGGTTTTCATGGATGGAAAATTTATGCCGCGATGTATCTTCCGGGAATTCCGGGGATGATCGCGCAGTTCATTCTGATTCCTCCGATTGCCATACGCGTTCGGCGAGCACTGAATCTGCCTGTGAAATGAGTTGAACCTTCTGATAATTGGGATAAAACCCGATGTACAATGTAAATCTCCTTGCTCTGGTTGTACTTTTTATTGTTGCAGCTGTGGTTGTGGTCGCGTTTCTGGCGCTGGTCGTTCTTTTCGGTCCGAAACGCAGCAATGCCAGTAAAAGTCTTCCCTTCGAATGCGGCACGGAAGGAACCGGAGATGCTCGCGGACCCTTCCCTATCAAATATTATCTGGCGGCAATCATTTTTGCCGTCTTCGATGTGGAAGTTGCTTTTCTTTACCCGTGGGCGGTTTCTTTTAAATCCCTGCACCTTGTTGGCTTTGTTTCGATGCTTATTTTCTTAGCGGTGCTGGCGATTGGGCTCTACTACGCGATTAAACGCGGCGTCTTTGAATGGAAATAGGAATGGAATTTTTAAAAAACCCCTCTCAACCCGGCCCTCCGGAAGACGGTCAAATTATCACCACCCGATTCGATAAGGTTCTCGGCTGGGCAAGGAAATATTCACAGTTCGTCTATCCGTTTGTGACCGCGTGCTGCGGGATGGAATATATGTCTGTGGCGAGTTCTCACTATGACCTCGACCGCTTTGGAACGGCCTTCCCGCGATTCAGCCCGCGCCAGAGCGATGTCATCTGGGTGGTCGGAACGATTTCGCATAAACTTGCGCCCCTTTTGAAACGCATCTATGACCAGATGACCGAACCGAAATGGGTGATTGCTATTGGTGCGTGCGCATCATGCGGCGGTCCTTATGACAACTACGCCACCGTACAGGGCATCGGCACGATTATTCCCGTGGACATCTACGTCGCAGGTTGCCCTCCGCGTCCTGAAGCGATTATCGAAGGCGTTCTTAAACTGCAGAAGATGATACTCGAATCCAAACAAATGTGGAAAGTGGGCACTCCTTAAGACAAAGGCTCATCAAGGCGAATCATGGAAAAATCACCGGCTCAAAAGAAAATCGACGAGAAATTCCCGGATGCTGTGTTGGATGCTCACGCTCAGCATGGCGATGAGACTCTCATCATTCGCAAAGATGCTATTTTAGACGTCGCACGGCTACTCAAAGAAGATCCGGAATTGCAATTCAACTTCCTGATGGATTTAACTGCGGTGGATTACATGGGGCGCAATCCGCGTTTCGAGATTGTCTATCTTTTTGTCTCGATACCCAACAGCACGCGGCTTCGTGTGAAACTTCAGTCCGACGACCTGTATCCGACCGTCAAGAGTTTGACTCCGCTGTGGGAAACAGCGAACTTCCTCGAACGCGAATGTTACGACCTCTACGGGATTCGCTTCGATGGGCACCCGAACCTGACACGCATCATGCTCTACGAAGGTTTTGAAGGACATCCGCTGCGCAAAGATTATCCCAAGAAGAAACGCCAGCCGCTGATTGGGCCGGGAGCAAAAACAACACATAAACACTAAATAAACCGAATAGATGGAAACAAAAACCAAAACTCCGCCTGAAGAACAGTTTTTCTTCACCACTGACGAGCCTGAGTTCAAAACAAAAGAGATGCTGCTCAACATGGGGCCGTCGCATCCGGCGATGCACGGCATCGTGAAGATTGCCGTCAAACTGCAGGGCGAACTCGTCATGGACGCCGACATCGAAATCGGTTATCTGCATCGCGCGATGGAGAAAACATGCGAAGACTGCACATGGAATCAGGCGACGATTTACACCGATCGGTTGAATTATGTCAGTCCGATTATCAACAACGTCGGCTACTGCATGGCGGTGGAGAAACTGCTCAGTATCGAAGTTCCCGCGCGCGGTCAATACCTTCGCACGATTCTCAGTGAACTCTCCCGCATCTCAGACCACATAACCTGTATTGGCGCCGCCGCAATGGAGATGGGCGCGATGACCGTCTTCCTTTACGCGATGAAAGGCAGGGAATTTCTCTACGAGCTTTTCGAGGATTATTGCGGCGCTCGCGTGACAACCAACGCAACGCGTGTCGGCGGCATGCCGGCGGATTTGCCGGATGGCTGGATTGACAAAATGCATCGTGCGCTCAAGGAAGAGCGTAAAATTATCAAAGAAATTGACGGTTTGCTGACGTGCAACCGCATCTTCTATGACCGCATAAAAGGTGTTGGCGTGATGAAAGCCGACGACGCCATCAGCTATGGCTTTACAGGCCCTTGTCTTCGAGCGGCAGGCGTCGAATACGATGTCCGCAAAAACTTTCCTTATCTGGTCTATGACCAAGCGGATTGGTCGATTGTCGTCGGGACGGAAGGGGATAACTTCGACCGCTATCTGGTGCGCATGGAAGAAATGGAACAATCCGCTCGAATCTGCGAGCAATTGGTCAGGAAAATTCCAGATGGCCCCCATTCGGTTAGTGATAAACACATCATGCTGCCGGATAAAAAAGATACCTACGGCAATATCGAAGGCTTGATGAATCATTTCAAGCTCATCATGCACGGGCATGGCATCCGCGTACCGAGCGGGGAAGCTTATCAAGCTGTCGAAGGGGGCAACGGTGAACTTGGATTTTACGTGGTGTCTCATCCTATTGAAGGCGAGGAAGAAGACGGCTGTGCCAGCCGGCCTTGGAGAGTACGCGTCCGTCCTCCGTGCCTGCATCTTGTCGCCGGAATTCCGCACATGATTAAAGGCGATATGGTGGCGGATGTTATCCCATCGTTCGGTTCGATTAACATGATTGGAGGGGAACTCGACCGATGAACCCAATCCCCGAATCCCTCGAGAAAAAAGCGCAGGAAATTATTCTTCGCTACCCGGCGGAGCATCGAAGCGCAGCGCTTGTGCCGGTGCTTTTGGAAGCACAGAAAATCGTGGGGTGTCTATCACCTGACGTTGAAGCATGGGCGGCGGAAACGCTCGGAGTCACACCGGTGCGCGTGCGCGAGGTGATTTCTTTCTACGGCATGATGCACCAGAAACCCCTTGGAAAGTATCACATTATGTTCTGCCACAATGTTTCCTGTTCGATTCAGGGAGCCGAGAGTCTGCAGAACTATCTGGAAACTAAACTGGGCATCAAAGCGGGAGACGTTACCGAAGACGGACAGTTTTCCATCGCGGCGGTGGAATGCTTAGGAGCTTGCGGCTGGGGGCCGGTGATGCTCGTAGGGGAAGAACAGTTCTTTCAACTCACGGCTGAGAAAATTGACAATATTATCGATGAGCTGCGGCAGGGAAAAATGCCCCAGGGAGATACACCGACTCCGCTCATCGGAAACGTCGGCTTGCCGACCACTTGATGGATAAAAGCTGATGGAACGGTACCTTTCAAAACATTTTGCGACACCGGACATGCACTGGTTGCCCGTGGCTTCGAAGCATGGCGCGTACGAGATGCTCGAGCGGGCTTTGAAGATGGAACCCGGTGAGGTCATCGAACTCGTCAAAGTTAGTGGACTGCGCGGTCACGGCGGCGCGGGTTTTTCCGCCGGTTTGAAATGGAGCTTCGTCCCGAAAGACACGTTTCCACGCTATGTCACGGTGAACGCGGACGAGAGCGAACCCGGCACGTTCAAAGACCGGCTCATCCTCGAACGGGATCCGCATTTGCTCCTCGAAGGTGCGCTTATCTGCGCGTGGGCGGTGCAGGCGGAAGCGATTTATATCTACATCCGCGGCGAATATTTCTATCCCACGAAAGTTGTGGACGCGGCCATCGAAGAAGCCCGGCAAAAAGGCTATATCGGCGAGCGAATCTTAGGTTCCGATTTCTCGTGTCAGGTTTACACGCACCCCGGAGCCGGGATGTATATCTGCGGCGAAGAAACCGGACTCATCGAGAGCCTCGAAGGGAAAAAAGGGCAGCCGCGCTTCAAGCCTCCTTACTACCCTGCAGCCATCGGCTTGTGGCAAGCTCCGACAATTGTGAACAATGTCGAAACCCTCGCGGCAGTCCCTTGGGTAATGAGATTAGGGCCCGAAAAATTCGCGAGTCTCGGCACTCCGAAAAGCGGCGGCACTTGTCTCGCTTCCTTGTCGGGTTCTGTAAAAAATCCCGGCGTCTATGAAATTCCGATGGGATTTCCCCTGGATGAGCTTATCTACGAGCTTGGAGGGGGCCCTCCAAACGGCGGTAAAGTTAAAGCCGTGATTCCCGGCGGTTCATCCTCGCCGATTTTGACCGCGGAAGAAGCAAAGGGCATTAAGCTCGATTTTGAATCGGTCGCGGACGCAGGCTCGATGCTGGGAAGTGCGGCGGTCATCGTTGTTGATGAATCCGTTTCGATTCCGCAAATGCTTTACTGGGTGCTGCGGTTCTACGCGCATGAATCGTGCGGCCAGTGCACGCAATGCCGTGAAGGAACCGGCTGGATGCTGCGGCTTTGCAAACGGCTGCTCGACGGCAAGGGTAAAATGCGTGATATTGACGACCTCGATGAAATCGCAGACGCACCAGACGGAACGACGATTTGCGCATTCGGCCCGGCGGTTTCGTGGCCGACGAAATCCTATTTGAAAAAATTCCGACATGAATTTGAGGCGCTGGTTAAAGAGTAACTCCAAACACGGATAAAGGTTTCCTTTATGCCTCACATAGAAATTAACGGCAAACCTGTTGAGGTTCCCGGAAATATCAATCTGATTAAAGCGGCAGAATTCGCTGGCGTTTCCATTCCACATTTCTGCGGTCATCCTGCGCTCTCTGTCGCAGGCTCGTGCCGGATATGTCAGGTTGAAGTCGAACAGCGCGGTCGAAAGAGTCTGGTGATCGGCTGTTCTACAACCGTCGCTGATGGGATGAAAATCTTCACCGATACAGAACCGGTGAAGAAACAACGCCGGTTGGTATTGGAGCTCCTGCTTCAGAATCACCCTCTCGATTGCCCGATTTGCGACGACGCCGGGGAATGTTCGCTGCAGAGGCTGCACGAGGATTCTCATTTATCGACTTG
>CBDVDL010000044.1:0-9977 GCA_965372735.1 uncultured Alphaproteobacteria bacterium
TCGATTACAACATTCTTCGCCAATTTTTTCAGCGCGCTATCCCACCGCGTCCGGCGAGCCGGAGTGAGCCGATCAACAAAAAGGACTCCTTTGATATGATCAATTTCATGCTGAATCACACGAGCAAGCAGCCCGTCCGCCTCAATCGTGCGAGCTTCCCCCTCGATATCCTGATACTCCACGCGAATCCATTCGGGTCTCGTCACCATATCTCGAATATCGGGGATAGACAGACAACCCTCTTCAAACTCGAAACTCCCTCGAGTTTCGGTAATATGAGGATTGGCCATCTGCAACCGAAGCGGTTCACCACTTTCCTGAGGCACCGCCATGATGACAAACTGCATCGACCGATTCACTTGCGGCGCGGCGAGTCCCACACCGTCAGCCGCGTGCATGGTTTGATACATTTCATCTGCAAACTGCCGCAGTTCTTTACCGAAAACCTCAACCGGCTTTCCCTGCAGACGAAGTGTTTCATGCCCATAGGTAATAATATCTTTCTTGCCCATCGTCCTCTCGACAGAATCAGTCGCTCGTTCGTCCGACCTTTTCCTGATCGCTCTTCACCCGACCGATGGAAGAACGATCCACTTCGACTTTAACATTGTCGGCGATTCGTACCAGCAGCGTCTGCTGCTTCTCGCGAATCCCGGCGACAGAGCCGTGCATGCCTCCTGCGGTGACTATTTCATCTCCGGGTTTGATTTCGGAAATCATCTTGCTATGTTCCTTCCGCCTCTTTGACTGCGGGCGAATCAAGAGAAAATACATCACCACAACGATAAGAATCAGCGGGAACAGACTCCCTAAAAAGTTGCCGCCGGGTTTTGTTGCTTGAGCCAAAACGGCTCCGAGTTCTGAAATGAAAAACATAATGCTGATAACCTCCCGAAGAGTATTTTTTTACAGCGGCGCTGAAACATCGCTAAAGGGTTCAGCCGCTGCAAGTGTTTCCTGAATTTTACTTTTCCAATCGCCGAAAGTTCCGTCTGTGATTCGATGGCGAATTTCGGCAGTTAATTCCTGATAGAAATGAACATTGTGCAGCGACACCAGCCGCAAAGCTAAAATTTCATTCGCGACAAAAAGATGACGCAGATACGCGCGCGTGAATTCCCGACAGCAATAGCAGGAGCAATTCGAGTCAATAGGTTCGAACGTTGTCTTTTCGTGCGCCGCCTTCACGGAGATGCGACCGTTCCAACTGAACGCGGAACCGTTTCGCCCGAGGCGCGTCGGCAGCACGCAATCGAAAAAATCGACGCCCATCGAGACGGCTTCCACAATCTCCTCCGGCTTCCCGACGCCCATCAAATAGCGCGGTTTGTTCTCCGGCAGAAGCTCCGTGCACAACGCGACCATCTCTCTGAACGCCACGCGCGGTTCCCCGACCGCCAGTCCCCCAATGGCGTAGCCCGGAAAATTCATCTCAATGAGCTGCTCAGCGGATTCCTTGCGCAGTTTTTCAAAGATACTTCCCTGAACAATTCCCCACAACTCCTGAGGATGCCCATAGAGGAAAGGCTGCTCGCGCTGAGCTTCCTGAGCTTCCGACGCCCACAAAAGCGTCTGTTGATTCCACTTCTCCGCCTGCGCGTACGAAACCGGATAAGGCGTGCACAGGTCGAGCGGCATGATTAAATCGCTGCCGATGACGCGCTGAATTTCAATGACCTTGGCAGGTGTTAGTTGATGATAGCTGCCGTCGATATGCGATTGAAACCGGACGCCGTCATCCTCGACGCGCTTCAGCCTCGCCAGAGAAAAAACCTGATAGCCGCCCGAATCCGTCAGAATCGGCAGGTCCCAATGCATGAACGGATGAAGCCCGCCTGCGCGGCGCAGCACGTCCAAGCCCGGTCGCAGATAGAGATGGTAGCTGTTCGCAAGAAGCCCTTGCACGCCGGATGTCACCAACTCGTCGGGCGAAAGCGTTTTTACGCTGCCCACCGTGGCAACCGGAAAAAAACAGGGAGTCTCTAAATCTCCGTGCGACGTTTGCAGCTTTCCCCGGCGCGCTCGTGACGCCGGAGCTTGCGCAACTACTTCAAATATATGGTTCTTGATTTCTATAATAAGTTAAAAAATAATCAAAATTCGTCAAAAAGTCAAACCCGACGCCTATCCCCCTTGTATCCCCCCGCACGCGGGGGGACCTTTTTCGCCGAGCCGGGTTCAGCGCAGAGTCCCTTAACCCAAACGATAAAGTCATCGCGCGTAACCCGGCCGGAATTTGACAAGGGGCTGAAGCCACCTTGCCTTGCATTTCCCACCACGAATTACACAACGCGACCAAAACCCTCCGCCACCACAACGCGTTCTACACTCGCTAAATCCGGAAACACCTGCACGTTCCGAAAAATGTCCTGAAAAATCGCGCAGACATCAGCGGCTTGTCCCGCGCCAATTTCCACGACAAGTACTCCGCCTTCCTCCAGCAATTCGTCGGCAAGCTCGGCGAAGCGGCGGTAGAAACGCAAACCATCCGCTCCGGCAATCAGCGCGCCTTTCGGTTCAAAATCTTTTATTTCCGGAGGGAGTGAATCGAATTCATCGTCTGCGACATACGGTGGATTCGACACCATCATCGCATAGGGCGGCTGCAACACTGGCGGAATCTTCTTGGAAAAAATATCGTAGAAACGCGGATGAACGCGGTCAGCTACGCCTGCTCGTGCGGCGTTTTCGAGCGCGAGGTCGAGTCCCTTTTCGCTGATGTCGCACGCATCAATGACGGCTTCTTCCACCTGCGAAGCAATCGCTATCGCCAAGCAACCGCTGCCGGTGCCGATATCTAAAATGCGGAAGTTTTCTTTTTTTCGCTCGGCGATGAGTTTCCTCGCGGCGTCAATCGCTTTCTCGGCGACGATTTCGGTTTCCGGGCGAGGAATCAGCACACCCGGCGCGACGCGCATGCGAATACCAAAGAACTCCGTTTCGCCGACGATGTATTGCGGCGGTTCACGATTCAGGCGGCGCTTGATGAGTTCGCGCAGCGCGTTTTGTTCCTCGCGCGTCACCGGCTTATCATGTTTCAAATACAAATCAATGCGCGAACATCCGAGCACATGCCCCAAAAACAATTCCGCATTCGTCCGTGGATTCTGAAACTCCTTCGAGACAAAAAACTCCCGCGTCGCATTCAGAAGCTCAATCACCGACCAGCGCCGCTCTATGGTTGAATTTCTCTCCACTATAATTTATTCACCAACTAACTTTTTAAAAACCTTGTCATCTTTAATTCTATGAAAGTCTTCATCTTTCCTAGCTTTCTCCTTGCTTGATGGCTTTAGTTCAATTGCTTTGCTCAGATTTGCTATTGCTAGGTCTTTATCGCCCTTGAAAGTATATATGCATGCGCGATTATACCATGCTTCTGCGTAATTTTCCTGGTAATCAATTACTTTCTGATAAGCAGCGAGCTGTTCTTCGAATGAGCGATTTAGTTCTCTCAGCGTTACACCCTTATTATACCATGCATCTGCGAAATCTGGTTTGTACTCTATAGCCTTCTCATATGTAGTGAGTTGCTCCTCAAGAGGACGATTCAATTTACCCAACGTTACTCCCTTAGCATACCATGCCTCTGCAAAATCTGGTTTTAATTCAATTGCCTTCTTATGAGCCACCAGTGCTTCCCTATGGCGATCCAATTCACCAAGAGTTACACCTTTGTTAAACCATGCCTCAACATATTTTGGTTTGAGTTCAATCGCCTTCTCATAAGCTTCTAGTGCTTCCTTGTGTCTGTTCAGTTTTCCAAGAGTTACTCCCTTGTTATACCATGCATTAGCCATATTCGGATCTATTGAAGTAGCTCTAATGCTAGAAATCAAGGCATCCTCATGTTGATTCAATCTTGAAAGAACGACACCTCTATTCGACCAGGCGACAGCGTTTCTCTTTTCTCTGTCAATTACTTTCTCGATAGCATCTAAGGCAGCAAAGAACATCTGTTTTTCAAAATAATCCTTCGCCAGAGTCATATAATCACTGCTTGATAATGTTCCACCTAATCTTTCAATATCTTCAAGCCTCTTTGCTAATTCACGGTACAAAGGACTCATAGGCTCTTCAATGGATCTTGGAGATTCTTCACCAGCTTTGGATCTTGCATCCGCCGCCTCTTGCTTAAGCTTCTCGATCGTATCTACTTTTGTTTTCGCTTCTCCCAGTCTCAAATCGAGTTCTTTGTTCTTCATCTCGAATTTTTGGTCAATCTCGTCGGATTTCTTCTTAAATCTCTCATCTATTGCCTTCAATTTTCTTTTTGTATCCAGCCATCCAAGCGCAAGAAATATTGTGATAATGGCTCCCAAGACTGTGGCTAAAATAGCAAGATAATTGAGTGTCCTGCTAAACGTGCCTTGAGCTGCTTGTGCACATTCATCTCTAAAGGACTCTTGCTTCTTCAGAAAATCGATCTCTCTGCGAAGACTGTCCAATTGTCGAGATATTTCCTCTTCCGCCTTTTCCAGTTTTTCAACTGACTCCTGTAAGGAAATGTCTGCCTTAGTTTGAGCCTTCTGACTCATCGCAGGCAGACACGTCAAAATACAGCAACAAATTAGAATGCAAATTAATTGTTTCATAATTACTCCCCAGATTAATGCTTGCCATTGCGGGTGTGGACACCCACAACGGCGAAGGAAATGGTTGCTCGTGACGGCGTGTTTATAGCGCGAAGGGTGAGGGCACCCATTCGCGGCGGTATTTATTCAGGCACCCATTCGCGGCGATATTAGAGTTTCAGCAGCGCGATTTGATAGACTGTTGTGCGTTGCCAGTGGTGGAGTTTGCCGACTTGGGAGACGAAGTTTTGGAAATCATTCGGGCGCCAGTGATTAACATGCTCCGGGTCACCGCCGATTTTGAATGTTACCGAAACCCATGTCAGAAATTTGAACACGGGTTCATAGGGCACGGAAATCAGCAGCCATTGCTGCGCGCATCGTGCCAGCTCGTGCAGCGCTTCATCAGGATCTGTTAGATGCTCCAGTACCTGCGAGGAAAAAGCGATATCGAAACTCTTTGACTCGAACGGCATGTTCGTAATACTGTCCGCGAGCCATGTCGCTTCCGGATTGCGGTTTCGCGCGAATGCAATCGCATCTTGCGACAAATCAAGCCCCGTCCATTCGCCGCCATAGCCGCGTTTCTTCATCGCCCGATAAACAACACCTTCCCCGCATCCCGCGTCGAGCACACTCTTCGCCCCGGTTTTTTGGAGCAGCGCGTACATCGCATCGAGGTAAAGCTCGAGATGCTTCTGATAGAGTCCGCCGGAATATTCCCACTTACTCAAATTCGCCGATTGATATTCTGTGCCGCTGGGTACTGTCAAAATGTCTCCTATAACAACAAGGGGTTTAAACCCCTTGTTTAAAAGCTTAATAATGATTGCTTTTTCTTTGTGATGTCCACCTTGATGTCCGCGTCCCAGAAGTCATCGAAGGCCGATGACCAGTCGCGGGTTTCGGCGCGCTTGCGAGCTTTCACGCTCATCTCACGGCGAAACGAATCATCCAAGATAAGCTTGCGGAGTTTTTCCTGCCACGCGGAAACATCATGCCCCGGCAGCGCAAAACCGCTTTCGTCCGGAATGATAATCTCCTTCGGCCCGCCTTCTTCGGCGACAATCGCCGGCAGCCCGCACGCCTGCGCTTCGAGCACGGCATTGCCATAGGTATCGGTCATCGAAGGAAAGACAAACACATCAGACGACGCGTACGCCTGCGCCAGCGAGCGACCTTTCAAAAATCCCGTGAAAACGATTCGTTCTTCTTTGTACAGCTCACGCAGTTCTTTCAGGTACGGCCCGTCCCCGACAATAATCAGCGACGCTTTCTTTCGCACGTCATCCTGAGAAAGGAAACTCTTGATAATCACATCAAGATTTTTCTCGCGCGACACGCGTCCGACATAGAGGATTTTCACCTCGCCGTTCGCGTTCCATTTCTCCCAGAAATGTTCATCGCGCTGCTTCGGATTGAAAAATTCCAGATCCGTTCCGCGATTGAAAATGAAAAGGCGTTCCGGCGGGAATCCATGTTCGATGAGCTGGTCGCGGTAATAGTTCGACGGCGACCAAATCGTATCGCACTGGCCGTAGAACCATTTCATATACTGCCACGTCGCGTCTTCCAATCCTTCGTCCTGCGTAATCATGCGAACGTGCTGAGGGAAATCGCTGTGATAAATTCCCCGCGTCGGCACATGAAAATATTTCGCCGCCAGCAGCGCCACGAGTCCCACCGCCGCGGGCGTGCTGATGATGTATTCGGTGAATTCTCCCTGCTCGAGCGCCTGCAGCATCTTCAACACCGGCGGCATGACGAGTTTTTGCAATTCATAATCGGGAATGGAAAACTCGCCGACCGGCTCGAAATTCAAGTATCCTTCGCCGCGCGGCTCTCGCGGCGGCGCGATGGATGACACAACCGACAAATCCGCGCCCTTCTCTTTGGCGACAGCAAGCATCTTGTGAATCGTCAGCGAGACGCCGTTGACATCCATCAGTGTATCACTGAACCACGCCCGTCGCGGTTTCTTGGGTGAACCCACAGTCGGCATTTTTAAAGCGGGAGCGAATCGTTCTTCCAATTGCCGTAGAAGCGGGCGGTCGCGATTCTGCACAGCAAAAGAATAGAGATACGGCGCAATGACGAGCTCCACCGGCAACAGCACCGACAACATTTGCAGCCCCTCTAAAAAACGTCCCTTCGTCACTCCTTCGGCGGCGTGCGAAAGCAAGCGATAGCTGACCCGTCCGGCGACGTGACTCGCCAGAGAGAACAGCCTATCATCGAAGTTTTCGGAATCTGCTTCGACATTCGACAAACGCCGTTCCGAACGCGGCAGTTCTCGCCAAGCGCGCACGATTTCTCGCACGAGACGTCGTTCCATCGGCGTCGATTTGCGAGTGATACCGACGATTTGTTTGGCTCCCTCCCAGAAGATTTTGCCTCTCTGCCGAACGGTCAAACGCGGCGGCGCGGTTAGACTAAAAGCGCGACTCAGGATTTGCCCCAGCAGATCCGGCGGTTTGCCCGGTTCGGCTCCGACGGTTTTCTGGTAAAATTGAAACGCGACGCGATACATTGAATGCGCCGCCGACAATGTATTGCCCGCCGCTCCCATCGGGTGACCGGACTTGCCCGCGATATGCTTCAGGAATTCTTCCGCCGTGTTACAGTCGGGACATTGCACGCAGGTCTGCCCGATGTACTGCCCGCAATAATCGCAGGAACCGGCGACGTATCCTTTTTGCCAAGGTTTATCGGACGCGGGCTTAATCGACCATTTATCCGCCAGAGCGTCCATGAAATCTTTCGTCAGATGTTTGAAGAGCACTTTCAAAAATGCGGCATTGCGTTCCGAGCGCGCTCCCGAACGTCCTTCGAAATGGTCGAAGAGAAGCAGCAACCGTTCGACATGGTCCGGGCCCATACTCGAACTCAGCACATCCAACGGTGCCGCCACGGCGTGCACAATACGACTTTCAAGAAGATAATCGCGCACCTCGTAAATATTCGAGCGCAGCGTTTTCACTTCCTTGAGCTGTTCTTCGGTGATTCCATAGAGCAAAATATCGATTTTGCAGCCGTCTTCGGGAAAAGCGACCGTGGTTCCCGCGGAAATAAAAACGCCGGGCAGGTGAGCGATTTCCGCGCAGCCCGCAATCGTATCGTTGTCGGTGATGGTTACAAAATCCATTCCCCGACGGCGCGCAATCGAATAAATGCTTTTCGGCTGTGTCAGACTTTCCGGCGCTTTGATTCGCCGCAGAATCCAATTCGACGGTTTGTCGGAATATTTTGAATGCACATGTAAATCGGCGCGTTTCACTTCAGTTTTCCTTCACTTGCTCTTCTGCTCGTTCCACTAATTGATTCATTTTTTGTTCAAGCAATGCGCGGAATGCTTCGATAGCCTCGCCGCTTTTTTCGATGGGCGGCAGGGGCTCTCCCAGCAAAATCAGCGCTTTCGAAAACGGTTTCGGCACTTGAAAAGAATCCCAACTGTTGATCTTCCATACTCGATTGCCCGCCCACGTAATCGGAACAACCCATGCTCCGGATACCGCCGCAATCCACGGCGTTCCGATTTTCATCTCCATTGCCGGGCCGCGAGGACCGTCGCAAATCATCGCCGCGATAACGCCTTTGCGAATCGCCGCCACCATCTGACGCGCCGCCGCACTTCCGCCACGTGTGGACGAACCGCGCACGGTTTTGAAGCCCATATGCGCGACAAGCTGCGAGACCATCTCGCCGTCTTCATGCTGCGAGACCATCGCCACCATCCCGGATCCTCGATACCACCAAACGGGACACAACATACGCCCGTGCCAAAGCGCGTAAAGAATCGGTTCGCCTTTTCTTTCGAGTTCCCACGCGGATTCCATATTTGCAATCGTGACGCGAGCTGAGCGACACACAAAGCGCGCCAACAGATGTCCGAAACGTGTCACCAGAAAAAAGAGGACGCGTTTAGAGAGCGTCTTCTTTTTCACGGGCGGCGATGAGTTCGACAGCAATGTTGGCGACTCGTTTTCCGGCTCCGGGAGTTCCGAGTTTTTCGCGGACTCGTTTGAGTTTGTTGCGGCAGGATTCAATGGCTTTCGAGGTTTTCAAAAAGGGAAGTAGTTCACCGGCCAGTTGCTCGGCGGTGACGTTTTGTTGGAGAAGCTCCGGCACGGCCTGCTCACCGGCGAGCAGATTCGCCATCGCCACAAACGGCACTTTCACCAGACGTTTGCCCAGCCAGAAAGTCAGCGCGGATGTTTTGTATAGAACCACGAACGGATGACCGAAATACGCGGCTTCAATGGTGCTTGAGCCCGATTTTATCCATGCGGCATTCGCGTGCGACAACAGCGCATGTGTTTGTCCGCGAACAGATACAATCGAAGAACCAAGCTCATAGTTTTGAAAAAACTGTTCCGGCAGTGTGGATGACTCGGCCAGAATGAATCTCACTCCCGGCATGAACCGCTGTACAATCGCCGCCGCTTGAATCATCACCGGCAGATGCCGACGCACTTCCTGCTTGCGCGAGCCCGGCAACATCGCAACGACTCTGTCATCAGCTTCTAAACTTAGGGAATTCAAAAACGCGCCGCGCGGAGGAAGCGGTTCGATTTCATCCAGCAGTGGATGACCAACAAACGTGCAGGGCAACCCGACATCATCGTAGATTTTTGTCTCGAAGGGAAAGATAACCGCGATGTGGTCGGCGAGTCCGGCAAGCTCTCGCGCTCTGCCCGCTTTCCATGCCCACACCTGCGGACTGATATAGTAGAGAATCTTGGGCGGACGAGAAAGTTTAAGCTGTTTTAATTTCCGCAGCAGCGAAAAATGAAATCCCGGATAATCGATTAGAATCAAAAGGTCAGGTTTACGGCGAGTGATTTCGCGGATAATCTTCGCGCGGAGCTGGTAAATGAACGGCAGGTGACGCACGATCTCGACGAAACCCATGAACGCCAACCGACGAGAGTCCTCGAGTTGTTCCAAGCCCGCCGCCGCCATCTTCTCTCCCCCGATTCCAAAGAAATTCGCATCGGCAAAACGCTCACGCAGCGCGCTCAATACGCCTGCGCCGTGAGCGTCTCCGCTGGCTTCCCCGGCAGAGATAAAAATCGTCGGGCTCTTTGTCTGCATCGACTCTTCCGCGCGATTAATCTCTACCCGTGGGCACTTCAACCGCACCCAATTTATCCAAAATCTCGGTAGCGAGTCGCAGCGCCGCTAAGCCATGTTCACCGGTGACCGTCGGCGTTGCATCTCCCTGCATAGCACGAACAAATTCCGCCTGTTCCATCTCGATAGCGTTGCCTTCGGGCGCTTCGGGAATTTCATAGAGAATATGTCGCTTGACCGCTGCCTTTTCAATTTCGCCCAATGCAAATGTGCCCGGCACCGCTTCTTCACCGGCTTGCGCAAGGCGGAAGAATTCCGTTTTGCCGCTGG
>CBDVDL010000045.1:0-9970 GCA_965372735.1 uncultured Alphaproteobacteria bacterium
CAAACCAACGAATCGACTGACACCATGAGTCGGCTCATCTTTGCCCGTACCGTGTACGGCATTGAATTTCTGAGTATCAGGATCAATGACGATATAATAGTCCGCACCACCGAATCGCTTGTGGATTTTTGCGTCCAGATCTGGGGCTGTAGCTGCCACTAAGAATTTCATGGGGACTCCCGATTGTGGTTCTGTTTGTGACTAATGGAATGCAGTAAAAAGTCACCGCTTCATCGCAGCTTTTCCTCAATCCTTCTCCAGAGCTTCTTTATTTCCGAAGAAATCTCCCCATTCCCAAATTCAACGATGCTTTTCCCTGCAATCTGAGCCTTGGTGACAATACTATCATACCGAATTCTTCCTGCCACCTCGACTCCGTGCTGTTCCGACCAGTCCTGAATAGTATGATAAACAGAAGGATTAATGTCCCATTTATTCACACATACCAGCGTGGGAATTTTAAAGTGAGCGGTTAAATCCACAACGCGCGCCAAATCATGATGGCCGGACATGGTTGGTTCCGTTACCACCAACACTAAATCGGCGCCAGTAATAGATGAAATAACCGGACAACCTGTACCCGGAGAACCATCAACGATGATGAAATCCAATTCTTGCTCATTGGCAATGCGCCGTGCGTTGGTTCTCACAACCGTTACCAGCTTCCCGGAATTCTCGGCGGCAATCCCCAGCTTCGCGTGCACCATAGGACCATAACGCGTCTCCGATATAAACCATTCTCCGGCTTTTGTTTCGACCAAGCTAATAGCGTCTTCGGGACAGATGTAGTTACATACCCCACATCCCTCACAAGCAATTGGATCAACCGAATAGACTAACTGGTTTTCATCAGATGGCGACTCATACTCCGTAATCGCACCAAACCTACACTTCTCCATACAGAGCCCGCATCCCGTACATTGATCCGGCTGGATGACCGCAACCTTGCCGCCATAGAACGCTTCGCGCTGTTGAATGTGTGGCTTCAGAATAAGATAGAGGTCGGCAGCATCCACATCGCAATCGGCCAGCACAGCCCGCTTAGCCAACGCAGCAAATGAGGCAACAAGGCTCGTCTTGCCCGTTCCCCCTTTACCGCTGATGACAACGAGCTCCTTCACAACAGGGCCGACCTTCTTGTTGATGATTCCCTATTCGCAGCTAAAACTTTATCTGCTAACCTATCGAAATATGCTCTCATGTCCTTTGAGCTTTCTACCAGAAGATGGCCCATCGAGTAATCTTCCGCTGCACTTCGGTCATGTGGAATCTGTTCCAGAATCGGTATTTCCTCTTTCCGGCAGTAAGCTTCAACTTGACTATCTCCAATATCACATTGGTTAATGACAACCCCGAAGGGCAGTGACAATTCTCTGACCGTTTCAACCGCCAGCTTCAAATCGTTCAACCCAAAGGGCGTGGGTTCGGTAACCAGCACAACATAATCGGCACCGCGCACAGCTTCGATCATCGGACACGATGTTCCGGGAGGCGAATCGATTAGCACAATGCTATCCGACGGTATCTCCAACTTTACCGCCCGGATGAGGGGAGGAGACATTGCCTCTCCGATGCGCAAGCGACCGGCGATATATTTTATCTCTCCCGATTGGCCTACTTCCACTGTCCCAATTTCGTGCTCAACTTCTTCAATTGCATGCATCGGACAGACAAGACTGCATCCCCCACAGCCGTGACATAAATCAGGGAAAGTTAAAACCTTTCCCTTGATCACAACGATGGCACTGAACTGACAAATCTTTCCACACTCACCGCAACCATCGCATTTCTCTGCATCTACTTTAGGTGTCGGGACACCGGAAGTCCAACTCTGAACGATCTTCGGTTTTAAAAAGATGTGACCGTTGGGTGCTTCCACGTCGCAATCGACATAAGCTGTTGTGTATCCACGCGACGCGAACGTAGCAGCGAGATTTGTCGCAATGGTGGTTTTACCCGTACCGCCCTTTCCACTGGCGACAGCAATCGTCATGACAATGCGCGATTCAGAACTCACTTGCGAGTCATGCGGGATCCGCACTTGGGGCACTGAACTTCCAAGCACGGGACTCCCTGTTGGTGTGGCACTGTCGCACCGCATTTTGGGCATACACATTCACCCGCAGGTCCTGCTCCGGAACCACCGCCTTTTCGTCCGAGACCACGGCCACCTGCACCGCGCCCCCCTTGCGATCCACCGCCTCTTTGCATTTCTTTTCTCCTTCAGAGTTAAAAGTTCTGATGAACTCACCAATGACCTTTCACGTCTGGAGCTTCTACTGCCTGAAGCTCACCCTTTTCGAGTTTCTCGAGCATCTCTTCCACACGACCTTCACTTCCAAGAAACACCTTTATGCCAGCCGCGTTCAAAGTCGTGAACGCATTGGGGCCACAATGTCCCGTTATGAGAGCTTCCGCTCCCTTGCTTGCAATGAGTTCGGTCGCTGCAATCCCCGCTCCGCCTGAACGATTCACGTTCTCGGTGTTGTCGATCACCTCGACTTCATTCGTATCGGTATCCACCAACAAGAAACGTTGGCATCGTCCAAAACGAGGCTCTACTTCACTCTTGAGATCGTTTCCTTTGGCGGTAATGGCTACTTTCATTGCATCTCCTCTGAGTTAATGGTTATTCAGCGCTGTCCACGCTCATGTCGGCAGCGGCAACCCATGCTCTACGGATACCTGTCTTCCTTATGATGTTCCCTCCCCTTATGAACGCTGCGCCCCCCTCTACCATCCCCCGAAATATCCAATTAATCCCACGATAAATCCGACGATAAAATTAATCGCCTTCACCACGATAAAGCCTCGACGCGAATGCGCCAGAAGGGGCAGCATGCCATGCCCGTCCTGCACAACGGAACTGGCCAGAAGAACGCTGAAAGGAATCACTCCTTGAGCGAACATCGTTATGAAAATCAGATGAGGTCCCGACTGCGGAATAAGTCCGATCAAACATGCCGCCAGCAAAACAGCTATCCGTCCCTGCTGAATCCACGACTCAACATTCGCATAATGGATGAGCAATTCCAGAACAATCAGCGCTCCAAATGTCCATAAGAAGATCTTGGGCAGGTGCCGCTGCACGACATGTTCCCAGAGATGCTTCTCCAAAAAGTGGTCGGAAACCGTCGTGACGATAAACAATCCCACTACTCCCACAAAAAGCAGTGTGATGCGTACCCAGTTCCACTCATCGGGACCAACATTGCCCGTCAGAAGCGCGAAGAGAAACAGCAGCAATCCTGCGGCCAACGAGCCGCGCGCCAGAGAACAGCGTTTCCATTGACCGATGATATTCCCCACCCAGATAACTTCGCCGCCGACTTCCTCATGCAATTCGAATCCGTCACATCCCAGCGCCCGGCGAGTGGTTCTCTTGCGCAGGAGCTTGTCCACAATCCATCCGACAACAATTCCGATGACAATTAGAATCACAGTCAACAGGAGCGCTTTTCTCGGAAACAGCGCGAACATCACGAACGCTCCGTCCCCGCTCGTCGCAATCATCGTCGTCACCAACGCTCCGACCGTAACAATACCGTGCGCATACAACGACACCACCGTGAAAGCGCCCAAACATCCCGGCAATGCTCCTAACAGCGCTCCAACCAAATATTGCCCGAGCTTGCGTTTCGCCAGAGAGTGGCGCCACTTCCCTGCCGTCAGAACATTCACATATTCAATTACGAGCATCATCAAAAAGACGAAACTCGTAATCATCACCGCTTCTTGAAAAATTTCAATCAGCATGATTTGCGCTTGTTCAAATTCGCCTGAAAAAACAACATGAACGGGCTACTCAGACTCTTGATATGGTTCCACATGTAAAATCACGCCTTCCACTTCCGAGCGTTTTTGGCGGACGACTCGTTCCGCTTCATGCGCAAGCGCGTGACTGCGGGCGACGTCCATTGATGATGGCACATGAATATGCCCTTCAACGAAATAAAACGGCCCCGCCCTGCGAGCGCGAAGCTTATGAGTATTTTTAATTCCCGGAATCTGTAGTAAAATATCCGCTACGTCCTCTTCGAGTTGCTTATCCACTGACGCATCCATCAAGCTCAAGAGAGCTATCCAGCTGTTCCTCCCGCCTATGAAGAATACGAGCAGCGAGAACAGAATCGCCACAATCGCGTCGGCACGAAGAAAACCAATACTCGCCGCTAAAACACCCACGAAAACTAACAGCGATGTGAAACAGTCCATCCGTGCTTCGTCACCTGTTGCCGCGAGGCTCTGCGAATTTGTTTGCCGCGCGACTCGCTTCAAACGCGTCGAAACCCAAAACGCCACGACCGCAGACACAAGCGCCACTCCCAAGGCAAGCCACGAGTGATGCAACTCTGCGGGCGCTTTCAATTTGTGAATTCCCTGAAGCAGAATCGACACCCCCAGAAGCAAAATCACTCCGGAAGCCACGAGCGCCGCCAGAGTTTCCGCGCGATAAAATCCATAGGGGAATCGCTGGGTCGGTTCTTTTCCCGCCAGCCACAATCCGAACCACGATGCGCTGAGTGCAATTACATCCGAAACGGAGTGTAAAGCGTCGGCGAGTAATCCTGATGAACCGGAAACTACTCCGACAATTGCTTTCATCGCCGCTAAAAAAATCGATACACCGACAGCGAAGGTGACAGTTTTCCGTGCGGTGAGAGTGGTTTCTCGCGGCGTCAGTGTCGTTTTTTCAGACATACCAACGCGCACTAATGATCACAGAAACTCTCACCGGTCGCCAACGTACCGGCCAGATAGGATGCCACCACGGTTTCAGGATCATCCGAAGATACACCATCAATCACCTGAATCCCATTTTGCGCAAGCAGATTTTTCGCTCGCGAGCCCATCCCTCCGACAATGATGACAGTTGCCTGCCGTTCATGCAGCCACGCCGGCAGCAAACCCGGCTGATGCGGCGGCGCAGGAATAAGTTCCTTGCGAACGACAGCATTGTCTTTCACATTAAAAAAAGCAAAAACGGTACAATGACCGAAATGAGCGCAAAGTTTTCTGTCGTCAACCGGAATCGCTATCCGTAAAGTTGAACCGGCATCTCCTGATGAAACTTTTTTCGATTCATCCGTCATAGATAAACCTCTTAACTGAATTATTCCAAACTTTTCATATTCCGGGCAGACCAGGGGATCTGCCTCGGCGAGATATTAAATTACTTCGGGAATCGTTATTTCGGACCCTACACCTATTAGCATGGCGTCCGCGCCGTAGATTTCCTTGAACAACGAGCGCGCCGCATGACTCGAACAATGGCAGGGAGCAACATGGCGCACATCCAAACGACGAAAATGCTCACCCGTTAAGCGCAACTCATCAAGCGATGCACCTCCCAAATGAAAGCCGCCCATGACCAGATATATATCAGGATGTATGCTTTTAGCAAGCTTAATAATCTTCACAACACCCGGATGCGCACACCCGGTAATGACAACCGCACCCTGCGGACTCAAACATACGAGAGAATGCTCATGGATACCGTCACCCAGTACGCCCGTTGACCAGACCCCCGGACAAATCTGCTGCACCTGTGTAACTTCCTCAACTGAGGCTCCCGCATGGCGAACTCTATTCTTGAAATCCGAAGGAAAATCAGCCGGAAGGAAAACTGCGATTTTCGGATTGCGCTGAAGAACAGCTTCCAACCCATCCGTATGGTCCCAATGGTCGTGCGAAAGAAAGACGATGTCAATATCTTCAGGCTGGTATCCAAGCGTTTGCATATTGGCAAGCAGCAAATGACCATCGCTACCGGTATCAAAGAGAATCGTCTTCTCGAATCCTGTAATAATGCACGCAAACCCCATTGACGTTCCGAGATTCGGTACGGAAGGATTATTGTCAAAAACGATTGTAACGCGGAACGGTGTCTTGACTGTGGATGTTTTCGAATTCATGTGTGTTGGGTTTTCTGTGCAGCTTATAATAGGCAGAAAAAGGAAAAGCCGGACCACTCCTTAACATGAATCACCGCGAGGTAATTCATCTTTCGGACGGTTCCCCGGCCTGATAATTTCTAAGCGATTTTCAGGTGCAACCGTGCACTCCAAAACAAAAAATACACCTAAGCTGACTATCCCTCTTCTTTCCGCGAGGTTTCGAGTTCCGCAATTCGTTTCTCGATTGCTTGGATGTTTTCTTTGAAATAAGTCGTCTGCGCTTTCAGCTCTTCAAGCTCTCGTTCATGCGATAACGGAGCAAAAGGAGTCTCACTACCCGCGTAATATCCCGGATATCCTCCGCCTGCCCGCATCCAGCCGGGTTGACCTGTTGCATAAAACCAATTACGCCAGCCGTGGCCGCCGCCTCGTCCTCTCCCGCCTCCCATTCCGTATCCGCCGCCAAAAGCTGGATTCGCATAGCCCGGCGCGTCATATCCGGCGCAAAAACCTGCGCCTCGACCTGTTCTTGGCCCTGCGCCAAAGGGACCCATTCTATTTCCTCCCGGCATTTCTTCTTTCCTCCTTGGATTAGTACTTGTTTTTAATAACCATAAAGGATGCCTAACTTTTTAACTATGCTTCTTCATTTTTTGTTCCGGGTATTTGATATTATTTAGATTCCGGCCGGGATACGCGCGATAGCCTTTGGGTCGATAAACAGTAACTTGCGCTGAACCCGGCTCGGCGGAGCGAGGTTCTAATCAGCGATGCGAATGCGATTCAAAGCTCGCATCAATGCCGCTCGTGCTTTGTCGAAATCAGTGCCCTTGGGAGCATCCTTAAGCCGCTTCAACGCTCGGTCGCGGGCCTGCTTCGCCCGTTCCACATCAATATCGTCTTTTGGCTCGCAGGTTTCCGCCAGCAGCACGACGCGGTTGTCATGCCCCTCCAGATAGCCGCCGGACACCGCGAAATCAAATGACGAGTCTGGCTGGTCCACATGCAGCTTCCCCGCTCGCAGAGCCGCCATAATCGGCGCGTGATCCGCCAAAATCCCGAAATCGCCTTTTAGACCCGGAGCCATCAGATGAATCACATCGGACTCGTAAACTTTCCCCTCGGGGCTGATGACCTCTAATTTGTAGGTTTTAGGCATGGATTTTACTGAACCAGTTTCTTCGCATTCTCCAGAACTTCCTCGATACCGCCGCACATATAAAAGGCCTGTTCAGGGATTTCATCGTATTCACCCTCGCAGATTCCCTTGAACGCGCGTATGGTATCGGCCACCTTGACATACGTGCCCGGACGACCGGTAAAAGCTTCAGCGACATGGAAAGGCTGCGAAAGGAATTTTTGGATTTTGCGCGCGCGTTCGACGATGAGTTTGTCTTCATCCGACAACTCATCCATTCCCAGAATCGCGATAATATCCTGCAAATCTTTATAGCGCTGCAAAATTTCCTGCACGCGCTTGGCGGTATTGTAATGTTCGATGGGAATAACATTGGGATCCATGATTCGCGACGTCGAGTCCAGCGGATCCACCGCTGGATAAATTCCCAGTTCCGCAATCTGCCGCGAAAGCACAGTCGTCGCATCCAAATGAGCAAACGTTGTCGCGGGCGCCGGGTCGGTCAAGTCGTCGGCGGGAACATAAATCGCTTGCACGGATGTAATCGAACCGCGCTTCGTCGAAGTAATCCGTTCCTGTAGCGCGCCCATTTCGGTCGCCAACGTTGGCTGGTATCCTACGGCTGACGGCATCCGCCCTAACAACGCCGATACTTCAGAACCGGCCTGCGTAAATCGAAAGATGTTGTCGATGAAGAGCAGCACGTCTTTTCCTTCGACATCGCGGAAATATTCGGCCAGAGTCAGCCCCGTCAGACCGACGCGAGCACGGCAACCGGGAGGTTCGTTCATCTGCCCGAACGCCATCGCGACTTTCGAATTCTTTAGCGCATTCGAATCGACTTTCTCCAAATCGAAATCTTCGACGTTGAAATTCGGACCGTAGTCCATCACTTTGGATTCAATCATCTCCCGCAGCAAATCATTGCCTTCGCGCGTACGCTCTCCGACTCCCGCAAAAACCGAAATTCCGGCGTGCTCTTTCGCGATGTTATTAATCAGCTCCATCACGATAACGGTCTTCCCGACACCAGCACCACCAAAGAGACCGATTTTACCTCCTTTGGAAAACGGCTGAATCAAGTCAATCACTTTAATGCCGGTTTCGAGCATTTCGGATTTTGTCTCCAAATCTACAAGCTTGGGAGCCGGGCGGTGAATCGGATAGTGTTCTTTCGTTTCAATCGGCCCCAGACCATCGATGGGCTGGCCGACGACATTAATCAGACGCCCCAACGTCGCGGGTCCGACAGGAATGGTAATCGGCGCACCGGCATCCACCACTTCCTGTCCGCGCACCAGTCCCTCGGTCGAATCCATGGCAACGCAGCGCACCATGCTGTCGCCCAAGTGCTGCTGCACTTCGAGTGTAAGCGATTCACCGTCATCACGAGCAACATTTAGTGCATTATAAAGCGGAGGGAGTTCGGAATCAGCAAAGGAAACGTCAATCACCACGCCGATAATTTGTCTGATGTATCCCTTTTTCATAGGTAAACATCCATATTTATTCTGAGAACAGCTATTTCAATTGTTTTAATATCTCATCTCGCCGAGCGTCGTGTCCGTGCGTCCAACGATGATTCAGAACCAAACGCAAGACCTCGCCGGTCACCAATGATTCGTGTCCGATATGCTTCTCGACGAATGAAAAAACCAGTTCCGGCCGCTTGCGACCCATAACGCGCAACGCACCGGCAAATTGATTGCGAACATAGTCGCTTCCATCGAAGAGCAACGGTTCCAGGAGTTGTATGAGCCGTTCTCCGATTTCAGGACGTTTGGAATAAAAACCTAACAAGGCGTTCGTCGTAACGCCGCGTACACGGTAATCCGTGTCGTGAATCCAACCCGACAGCACCTCAAAACAGTAGTCGAGATGAAAAGCCGCCAACCCCTCAGAACTTCCCTGCGCATCGAAAATATAAGCCGCGTATTCGCGCACTTCCCAGCTTTCATCCGAAGCCAAATGCCGCGAGAGTTCCATCCATGAAGCGGGACTATGACGTGCCAGCCGACCAATGACCACACATGCCAGCGCTCGTGTCGCTTCAACAGGCGAACCGACCAAACGCAACGCGATTTCAATCGCCGCCGCCGGTTTTTTTTCAAGGATATCCCCCACCGCATTCCCCAAATCCACCAAAGGCTTCGGGGGATAAAGCTCAACGTCAATCAGATATGGATCTAAATCTTGCGCGGTGTCAAAAGCCGTACCGTCCGATTTAGAAACCTGGTTGAATATCGTAAGAATATCAGAAACCGGTATCATGCTTCATCATGAACCGTGTCATTGTGAATCTCATTTTCTATTTCGCGAGGCCGTTCCGTGCGTTCGATTTGCGAGCGGAGATCCTGCAAATCAATATAATGAGACCCTACCGCCATGCGCAGCTCGCTGGCAATCCAGTTCTGTGTGGAAACCACGCAGATGCGTTTGCCCCGAGAGCGAAGCAATTCGAGCGCTCGTTCAAAATCGCCGTCACCAGACAACAGAATCGCTTTTTGATAATTGTCCACCGTGTTGAACATATCCATGACGATTTCAATGTCGAGATTCGCTTTCTGTATTGTTTCTCCGGATTCCGGATCGAAAATAGTTTTGAGTCGTTTCGTGCGAACCGTGTAGCCCGCATACGCCAGATAGCGCAGGAAATTTTCATCGCGCGATTCCGGACTGGGCTTCACTCCCATATACCAAAACGCATCAGCGAGTTCGTCTTCCCCCTTCAAAGTCTTCAAAAGTTTTCCCGGGTCAAAAAACCATCCCAGTCCCTTTTTCTGGGTATAAAACATATTCGCACCGTCAACAAAAATGGAGACCCGGAGCAATTGATTCATATTCTGTAATGTCATCTGTTAATCCTTTACACTCTTTCGTTCATCCTATATCTATCCAATAAAGCCGCTATCTTTGCAGGCTCAAGTTTCATAGT
>CBDVDL010000046.1:0-9948 GCA_965372735.1 uncultured Alphaproteobacteria bacterium
CGGATCAATTTTCAAAGCTTTTCGCAGCCAGCGAACAGCCGACCGCTGGTCTCCCTGCTGGAATAAAATCCATGCCATCGTATCCAGATAGGCTGAATTCTCGGGTTCTGCGGCACAGGCTTTTTCAGACATTTCCTTCGCGTGCTCCAAATCCAATCCCCGTTCCGCAAGGGTATAGGCATAATTATTCAAGAACACAACGGCGCTGTCGGAAAGCTCAATCGCACGTTCGTAGAGTTCGCAGACCTTTGGGATATTGCCCTGCCGTTCGTAAATCAGCGCCAATACACCCAGCGCCGTAAAATTTGTGGTGTCGAGTTCTATGGTCTTCTTCAGTGAGACAATAGCTTTTGCCGTATCCCCTTCCTGACTCTGACAAGTCCCCAGCAGACTCCAGAGACCAGCGGCATCCGGAATCGTATCCACTGCCTGCTCGAGAGTCCGGCACGCGGCGGCATAATCATCTAAGTCCATCTGAAAAATCGCCAATCCCATCCAATAGCGAGTAACCTCCGGATGAAGGGTAACGGCTTTTTGAAAATAGTTCTCTGCCGAAAGAGTATCTTGCCGCTGAAGGCAGAGGGTTCCCAGAGTATAGACAACCGCTGCATCGGTTGAATCGAGCTCTGCCAATCGCTCCAGATAAGGCGTGGCGCGTTGAGTGCTGTCTCCCATGAGCAGAACCGTCGCTACTTGCAGCAGGAGCTTTTGTGATTCGCCTTCTACCGCCACCATCCTCTGGTACATCGTATCCGCTCGGTCGAAATCTCCCTTTCGCAGATAGAGACGCAGAAGCTGAAATGAATAGTCAACATGGCTTGTGTCAAGTCGCGCCAGATGCTCGAAGAGTTCAAGCGCTTTAGGCAATTGTTCAGTATTGAGCAAAAGCCCAGCATAGAGTTCAAGAGCGGGAACGTAATCGGGATCAATTTCCAGCGCTTTCTCAAGTAATTCAATCGCTTGAGATACTTTGCTTAAAATGATGTAGTCTTGCGCGAGCGCTACATAGATGAAAGGTGAATCAGGATCCGACTCCAGCGCTTCCTGATATTCAAAGACAGCGCGGTAGTAATCATCCACTTTGTCCGCGATGACTCCGCGGATAAAGTGATCCATCGCTTTCATATTGTTCGCGATTTGTTTGCTCGTCAGCTCCACTTCCCGAGCACGAGCTGTGTCTCCGGGTGCAATTGCCGTCAGCAAAAGTATCGCAGCGGCGAGAATCAAACCGCGAAATGCTCCGCGATGAATTGCAGGCATCCGTTGTCGCTTTTTATCGTCCGAGAAGGCGCAAAATATCATGATACGTTACAATTAGAATAAGGAGAATCAGTAGAATAAATCCCGTCTGTTGGATGATAAGTTTTACTTTTGTCGAAATCGGACGGCGAATCACCGCTTCAACAAGGACGAAAACGATGTGACCTCCATCCAATACGGGAAAAGGCAAAATATTCAGAAAACCGATAGAAACACTGACAAATGCCAAGAAAAAAAGAAACGTCCCCAGTCCTTGACGCGCACTCTCTCCGGAGAGTTTCGCGACTCCCACAGGCCCGGCAAGATCCTGAACGCTCGCCTGCCCAAACGCAAGCTGCTTAAAGAAACCTAAAATGCTCCCGGTTGTCATGGTGCAGAATCGAATTCCCTGTCCCAGACTTTCGCCGATAGAAGCTTTTTCGAAAGTTACCGCTGTAACGATTCCGATAACACGTCTTGTTCCGCCTTTGTCTTCTATTTCTATCGTTGGAATGGCCAGCGACCACAGGGAATCTTCGCGAGCGAGTGTCAAGTGGACGGTATCCGCGCCGTGCGAAATAAAGCCTACAACATCCGTCCAATCGGAAACGCTGCTGTCGCCGACGCTCACAATTCTATCACCCGGCAGCAATCCGGCGGCTTGTGCAGGATAGTCCGGCGTCACCTCGCCAATGATAGGTTCACCCACGTGAGCGATACCCATCGTCAATGTCAATCCGGTGATAATCACTGCGGCCATGATGTAATTCATCAACACGCCCGCGCTCAGCACGAAAATTTTCTGCAGCGGATTCTTGGACATGAATTCGTCCGGCGCACCCGTAATCGATTTCTTGTCCATCGACTCATCGATCATTCCCGCAATCTTGACATAGCCCCCCAGCGGAATCCATGCAAGAACAAATTCGGTATTTCCGATTTTCTTGCTTGCGATGCGCGGGGGAAATCCAATGGAAAACCGTTCGACACGCATCCCCGTCAGCCGGGCTGCGATGAAATGCCCGGTTTCATGGACAAGGATAATCACTCCGAGAACAACAATAAATGCGAGTAATGTAAAAATCATCCGACTACAACACTTCCTGTATGCTTCAATGCTTCTTCGGCCATTTGGCGCGCGCGCTGATCCGCTTTTAGAACGTCATCGAGAGACTGCAAAGGTTCATCCGGCCATGCTTCAAGAACATTGCCGAGAATCCGGCTGATCTGCAAGAATGATATTTTTTTCTCCAAAAATCCCTGCACGACGACTTCATCAGCCGCCGAGAGCGCCGCCGGCGCCGTTCCCCCTTTCTGCAGCGCTCGATAGGCAAGCTCAAGGGCGGGGAATCTTTTGGGCGGTACATCTTCAAAGGTTAAAGTTCCGATGTCGGCTAAACGAGTCGGCACCAACGTTGATTCGATACGCTCCGGGTAACTCAGGGCGTAAAGAATCGGCAACCTCATGTCCGGGGTTGATAACTGAGCTTTGAAAGAACCATCGCAAAATTCTATGGCGGAATGAATTATTGACTGCCGGTGCACAACGACTTTTATTTGAGAAGGAGATACCGAAAACAACCGCTGTGCTTCAATAACTTCCAAACCCTTATTCATCAGCGTTGCTGAATCAATCGTTATTTTCGGTCCCATCTGCCATGTGGGATGAGCAAGCGCGACAGTCGGTGTTACCTTATCTAAATCCTCGAGTCGGGTATCGAAAACAGAGCCGCCCGAAGTCGTCAGCCAGATGGTTCGAATATGTTCAGAAGATTCGCCTTGCAGACATTGGAAAATTGCACTGTGCTCCGAATCAATGGGAAGTATCGGCACGTGTCTTTCGTGAGCCAAATTTAGAATCAATGGGCCTGCGGCAACCAACGTCTCCTTATTGGCAATTGCGACACTGTTGCCTGCCTCAACGGCTGCGAATGTCGGACGAATTCCCGCCGCTCCGACGACAGCGTTGATGACGCGCTCGGTTCCTTCCCATGCCGCCAAGCGACATAATCCTTCGTCTCCTCCAAAAACTTTTACGCCGGTTCCGAAAAGTTCTGCTTTCACACTCTTGAAAGCCGCTTCATCCGAAACAGCAACCGCTTCCGGTTTGAACTCCTTTGAAAGAGCAGCTAACTGGGAAACATTGCGATGAGTTGAAAGTCCCCGAACTCGGACTTTATCCGGCAACGAGCGCACAATATCGAGCGTGCTTTTTCCGATAGAACCCGTTGCGCCGAGTAAAATTATCGTCTTCTTTTCGCTCATAGAGTCTGTTGACTTTCCAAGGTCTCTGCGAATTGCTCTTCACACGACTCGGTGAATTCCTCTCGAAAGGCTTCTTCCATTTTCTGACGGAGGTGCGTCATATTCACTGGACAATTCAGCTCTTCTTCGATAGACGTGGAAACGGTTTTCAACCTGAAGAAGAGCTCATCCTTGACTTTTTGTGAAGGCAAGTTCAGGAGTGAAGCAAGATGAAGATGAGCAGGCGTACACAGAATCGAACCGTGCTGAAGTAGAGCGCCTTGGAGCACCCGCTGTGCGCTTCCGATAATTTTTTTCCCTTGCACACAGACTTCCCAGCGCGACGCGCGAACAAAACAGGACGCACGGTCGGGTAATTTTCCCAAAGGGCGACCTCGCTGGAGCACGTCCGCCTCCACTCCGAAGGCGCGCAACCCTCGCGCAAGAGCTCTTCCAATATGTTCCGATGCGGATTTATTCTTCAGCCACGGATGCTCCGGAGGCAAAGCAATAGCGTAAGTCAACTCGCGTGAATGCAACACCGCTGCGCCGCCGGTGGGTCTGCGAACCCACGGAATCTGTTCCCGTTCCAATACTTCAGCATCAAGAATCGTTTCCGGCTGATGAAATCCGAGAGAAACCGTCGGCTGCGCCCATTCATAGAAACGCACGACCGGTTCCTGCAGACCTTGCGAAGCGCGTTTCAGAAAGTCTGCATCACGCGCCATTAAAATATGTCCCGCCTGCGCGGGTTCTTGCTGTATGTTAAAGTTATAGTGGCACACGAAAATTATTCTGTGAAAAGAAGACAATCTCTATTCCAGCACAGCCGCTTCATTGGGTCGAGAGCGACCGCGTCTTGGCGCGGGAAGAATCCCTCGCTTTGTTTCCCGCACAAAAGCGACCATGTATTTCACTTCGGGCGTTTGCTCACACTCCGCTTCAATCTTCTGCAGAGCGTCTTTCACATTCAATCCTGAGCGATATAAAATCCGGTAGGCTTGCTGCAAAGCTTTGCGTGTTTCATTGGAGAATCCTCGTCGGCGGAGACCGACCGAATTCATGCCGCTGAAACTAAGTGGCTCCCCACCTGCAAGAATATAAGGAGGCACATCCTTCGGCACACGGAATCCCCCGCCAACCATCGCATGGCAGCCAATACGAACAAACTGATGTATCGGTACGATGCCTCCGATGATAACGAAATCCTCTATCACGACGTGACCCGCCATATTGACCGAGTTCGCGAGAATCACGTTATCTCCAAGAATGCAGTCATGTGCGACATGAACATAGGTCATCAGGAGACAGTCTTTCCCGATTCGAGTCTGCCCCTTCTCGCCGGTTCCGCGATTCAGCGTACAAAACTCTCGGATATTTGTTCGGTCGCCGACGAAGAGCTCCGTCTTCTCACCTTTGAATTTTAAATCCTGCGGTTCCGAACCTAAAATAGCTCCATGAGCGATGATAACATCTTTTCCCAGATGCGTTCCGGATTTAAGTCGAGTACAACTGGCGATTTTGCATCCGGGACCTACGGTGACGTTCTCTTCTATAATAGCAAAGGCATCAATACAAGCGCCTTCGGCAATCGAAGCTCCGGGATCGACAAGAGCGTTTAGATGAATATCAGGCATGGTATCTAAACCAGATTTAGGTTAGCGCTCGACAACAACAGCGGACATATCGGCTTCCGCCACGACCACATCTTCGACACGGGCGGTTCCGCGCATCTTGCATATATTGCGTCTAAACATCGTCATTTCAACAGTAAAGATAATTTGATCACCGGGAATAACAGGCTTGCGGAATCGTACGTTGTCCAATCCCGTAAAATACACCACCTTGCTTTCCGGATTTTCGACCGAGTTCAGGAGCAAAACCCCGCCCGTCTGACCCATCGCTTCAATCAGCAGCACTCCCGGCATGATGGAATGCCCTGGGAAATGACCGTCGAAGAAAGGCTCATTGCGAGTGACATTCTTCAAACCTACGACTTTCTCCGCCGGAGTTAATTCGAGAATTCTGTCCACGAATAGCATAGGGTAGCGATGGGGAATCAATCGTTCAATGGCTTGGGCATCGAAGACATAGCCCGTTCCCGATTTGCTGCCGTACTTGCGTGTGATTAGAGTTTTTTCATACTCTTTACGTAAAAGTCTGGCCAGCTCTATATGAGCTCCATGCCCGGAACGAGCCGCTAAAACATGGCCGCGAATCGGCAATCCCACAAGCGCGAGGTCGCCAATAAGATCCACGACTTTGTGCCGTGCGGGTTCATTCGGGAATCGCAGCGGGCGATTGCCAAGTGTCTCCTCGCCAAGGACAATATCTTCTTTACGCAGATGGAAAAGCTGCGCCAGAGTTTTCATTTCGGCCATATCCAATTCCTGATCAACGAAGACAATCGCATTATCAAGATTTCCCCCTTGGATAAGACCGCTCTCTTTTAATGATTTTGCCTCTGACAGCAGACAGAACGTGCGCGCAGGAGCAAAGTCCTTGATGAATTCATCCATAGAATACAGCGACGTGTATTGCGTTCCCAGTGACCGATTGGGATAGTCAATCATATACGTCACTCGAAATTCGTTGGAAGGAACAATAACCAGATCCACACCCTGTTCTTCATTGTGATAGACCAGCGTATTCTCGACAGCCAGATATTCACGGGGCGCATCCTGTTCAATCACTTCGGCTGAAATTAAAGCGTCCACAAAGTCTTTTGAACTTCCATCCGCAGCAGGAGGTTCGTCTCCGTCCACCTCAATTGTGAGGTTATCGATTCCCAGACCAGCGACGGCGGCCAAAATGTGTTCGACGGTGCGAATTTCTACTCCATTCCGTCCCAATGTCGTTCCGCGATCCACCAGAACAACTTCAGTAACCAGAGCAGGAATCACCGGCTTCTCCGGCAAATCCGTCCTGACAAAACGGATGCCCGTATTGATTTCCGCCGGTTGGAATGTCAATTTCGACGCATGACCGGTATGGAGTCCAATACCGTTTAGAGAAACAGATTTTGTAATGGTTCTTTGTTTGGTGCCGGTCATTTTTTATTCTCCGGTAACTCTTCCTTCAACTGCTTTTCAATCGCGCGAACTCTGCGGAACAAATCAGGCAAGCGAGTGAGGGAGGCTTCAATGCGGCGCCAAAGATTGTGCGACCTCGCGGGAGTCCCGGAAACAACAGTTTTATCCGGAACACTTTGCCCCACTCCGGATTGAGCTCCGATTTGCACGTCGTCTCCGATAGAAATGTGTCCCACAAAACCCACTTGCCCTGCGATACGCGCTCCCTTGCCAATGCGCGTACTGCCGGAGATTCCCGTTTGCGCTGCGATAACGCCGTTGCTTCCGATTTCGACATTGTGCGCAACCTGAATTAAGTTATCCAGTTTCGTACCTGAACGGATGCGCGTTTCGCCTAATGTAGCTCGGTCAATCGTCGTATTCGCTCCAATCTCCACATGGTCTTCAATGACCACCGTTCCCACTTGAGGAATTTTTCGATAGCGATCCGAATCCAGAACAAATCCGAATCCGTCGGAACCCAAAACAACTCCAGGTTGAAGAACGACGTGATTGCCGATATGCACGCGTTCTCGAATCGCTGTATGTGAGTATATTTTGCAATCGTTTCCAAGATGACAATCGGGACCGATAATCACATGAGGAAACAGAATCGTCCGTTCACCGATTCGAGTTCCCCGTCCGACAAAACAAAAAGCTCCGATGGCCGCGCTCTTATCCACGTCCACCCCCTCTTCCAAAACGGCTGTGGGATGAACTCCAACATTTACCCAAGGCTCCTGTGGGAAAAAACCTTCGAGCAACGTTAAAAAAGCCATGTAAGGATTTTCGACTTCAATCAATGTCGGCCCGGAAGCTGACGTGCCTGCAGGGACTAAAACGGCCCCTGCTTTCGATTGGGAAAGATAGTGCGCATATCTGGGATTTGCCAGAAATGTCACTTCCGTTGGGCGTGCGGATTCAATCTTGCCGAGGCCTTCGATAAGACGGTCTCCATCGCCGATAACTTTTCCACCGACGAGGGCAGCCAATTCATTTACAGTGAGTTTAACCGCCACGAATTACTCCTTCTGTAGAAGTTCCAGCACCCGATCCGTTATTTCGTATTCCGCCTTCGCATGGACGATGTTTCCCTGCGTCGTGTCGAAAATGAAGTCGTAATTTTCTTCGTCGCCGATTTTCGAAATGACGGCGTTTATTTTTTCCACCACGGGACGTGTTAATTCCAGATTCCTCTGAAAGAGCTTGCCATCTTGTCCCCAGATTTCCTGCTGAAACTGTTGAGCCTGAATATAGAGAGCTTGCAGTTCCTCCATTTTCTCAGTCTTTTTCTCATCGGAAAGGAGCAGAGCTTGTTGTTCCAATTCGGTCTCCATATCCACAACCTGCTGGCGCATACTGCCGGCCTGCGTTTCCCATTCCCGATTTTCCTCGGCAAGTTTTGCCTGAGCTTCCTGCGAGTCCGGAAACTCCGCTAAAATGCGTTCGGAATCAATATACCCGATTTTCAAATCGCGTGCCCAACAAATCGAGAGCATGCCCGGTAAAATCAGGAGAAAAAGGACGGTAAACGATAAGCGTTTCATGACTGACTCCTATCAGCTATTTTGATAATCTGAATTCTTAAAATCTTGCGTTTTAGAATCCGCGTCCGAATTGGAAATGGGGTTCCCACCTCGTTGTGCGAAGTCCGTTGCTGTCCAAATAATCCAGCCCCATACCATAGTCAAGACCAATCATACCAACAAACGGCATGAAGAGTCGAATCCCGAAACCGACAGAGCGCTTCAAATCCGAAGGATTGGTTTCCTCGAAATTGCGCCAGACATTTCCAGCGTCCGCAAACGTGAGTAGGAAAACCGTCGGGTTGCGCAATATCGGAAAACGCAATTCAAGACTCTGCTTAAAAAGCGCCTTTCCTCCGACCGCATACCCAGCGTATTGTGGTCCTACTGCGCGTTCATCATAACCACGGAGGCTCGTTCCCAGAGAAAGGCCGCTGCCTCCCATGAAAAAGTAATCGAAGTAAGGAATGTCCCCCGGATTGCTCGTCAATCCATCCAGTGCTCCCGCTTCAGTCAGCGCAACCAGAACAAACCCTATCGGAAGAGGCAAATACCATTTCGATGAAATATTCGCTTTTACAAACTGGTCATGGCCTCCCAGAACTCCACCGGTCAATTCCGTCCGAATCAGATTCACCGAACCGCTGGAAGGAAATTCCGGATCATCGCGACTGTCGCGTGTGAGGATTTGCGTCAGACTCGAGGAAAAGCGCGGTTTGTCTTCCATTAAACTTCTCGGATTCGACGCGCGAAAACTCTCGGTGAAATTGGAATACTCCGTGCGATCAAGCCGGTAAATATAGTCGAGGCGAAAATAATCATCCGGCCATTTTAAACGTCTTCCCAGACGGACGGTGCCACCGATAATATCTTCATCGAAACCGTAATAGCTTCCGCCGCGATGAGTATCAAAGAAAGAAACACCGATTAGGGTTCGCGTATCGAAAAGCCACGGCTCCGTGAACGAAATCGAAAAAGAGCGATAAACTTTGCCGAAATTCCAGTCGAGCGAAAACTGATGCCCATTCCCAAGCAGGTTGTTCATCTGAAACCCAAGCGTACCGATAAAGCCGTCCCGCTGGGAATAGCCTGCCGACACCATCGCTTGATCCGTAGATTTCTCCTCGACGTTAATATAAAGATCCACTTCATTATCGGAAACCGGAACAACATCCGGGACAATGTTGGCGAAATAATTCAGGATGGTGACTTCACGAATCGAACGACGCAGGCGGGAGACATCAAATGTCTCTCCGGGAAAAAGCACCAGTTCGCGCCGGATGACTTTTTCTTTTGTCTTCGTATTTCCTTCAATGTGAATGCGATGAACTTTAAACTCATTGCCTTCACTGACGGCAATATGAACATCGACAGTATCTGCGCCGCGCGGTGTTTCCGCCGGTTGGAGCCCGGCATAGATGTAACCGCGGTCATAATACTTCGCTCCGATTTCCTGCAAGCCCTGTTGGAATTTATTATCGTTGTAGCGATCGCCGCGAGCCACTAAGAGATGTTCTTCGAGAAAGCTTTGAGAAAACAGCTCCTGATCAGACCAAGTGATTTCTCCGTAATGATAAACCGGTCCCTCCTTCACAGTGATGGTGACAATCATCCGGCGTAAATCAGAGGTGTAAAAAACACTGTCCGACACCACTTCAAAATCCCGGTAGCCTTCCGCGCGATAGAACTCTCCCAGCCGCTTCAGGTCTTCGGCGAATTTCTCTTCATTGAATTCCCCGGAACGAAAAAATGTTTTCCGGCGCGTTTTCTTCAAGCGTTTACGCAGTGTCTTATCTGGAAAAGCTTCGTTTCCGACGAAATCGATTCGCTTAATCTTTACTTTCTTGCCTTCGTTTATCACAACGTTA
>CBDVDL010000047.1:0-9840 GCA_965372735.1 uncultured Alphaproteobacteria bacterium
TGGCTATTGTAACATGATCCCCGGTTGTATTCCCGTACGGCGGCCAGACGGTTGTGGTGACTTCAGTATCTTCTTCCGAAAGATGAACGGCCAGAGCCAGCGATGTTGGGCTGCCAATATCACTCCACGGGATACTCATCTCAGTCAGGGGATTCCCCGACCAGCCGTTATAACTTGAGCCGCCATGTTGTCCGTGTTGCAAATAATTCCATTGGGCTCCATCCCAATTGTTGATTTGCATGTTATCCGGACCGCCTTCGATAGCAACCTCGTACTCCGGCCGGAAGGTGCCGGTGTAATCGACACGACCCCAGCTATCGCTCGTCGCTCCCGAGGTCGTACCCGGGTTGATGTCCAAGCTTACGAAAAGGTCGCCCGTGGCCAAGTCCTTATCTTTGACACCCACATAGAGATAATCATTGTCCCACGTAAAGAACAGCGATTCCGCCCCAACAGATGTCAGGAATTCGTTTCCGCGGTCAAAATCCAAATCACCATCGATGATAATCGTGTGCGGCGTGAAACCTGACGGAATCGAGAACGATGCGTCATCGCAACCCGGGTCAATGACATTCCCGTTCAAATCTTCGACATTCGAAACCGTAATCGTACCGCTTTCACCGGGAACGAAATCCGGCGTGACAGTCAGAATAACTTTACTCCAGTCAGATTGCCGCACCGCGCTGACAAGGGTATAGGTCGTCGCAAAACCGCTGAAAGCATAATTGCTGAGATTCTCAGCCGTGATTTGCTCCACTGCTTCCGAAAAACGCACCTTGACCTGATTGTCGCTTTCAAAAATCGCAGGACTGACGACACACGGATCATAATAGTCCATGTTCTGAGCCGCCAAGATTTCAATCTCAGCAATTTCTCCGCCGACCGGCGCTGTCGTTTCACCTGCATAGAGGAGGAAACCAAACTGACGATAACCCACCAGCTCGTCCCCGCCTAAAAGCGTCGCCGAGAAAACGCCGCCCGAGTTCCAGTTTGCTCCGCCGTTGCCGGTGATATACAAACCTGTCGCGCCCGTATTCGGATTACGATAACCAACATAAGCGACTTCCGGATCATAAATGCGCTCCATATCCGCATTCCAGATTAAGTCCAGCAAATCCGGACTGAAACCGCTTCGCAGATAGCAATTCTGAAGGCCGACATCATAGCGACAGTCAAGATAAGGGTCACCCGTTGTTATGGAAATATATTTCGTTACATCGTTGTACACCATGCGGATTTCCGCCGTGGTGCCTGTGACGGATTCAACGTACATATCGTATGTGTTGTTACGGTAATGTGGAGACACATCTGCTAATGCGGCCTGATGATTATTCGAACCGGGCTCGTCCCAGTCACCTTCCGTTTCCGTCCAATACACATTGCAATTCCCCACAATCGAGAAATCACCGGCGGGACCTTTGGCAAAAATCCAAATCGCTCTTCCGCCGATGCTGTCGAACACCGCAAAGACGCGGTCGTTGTGAATACACAGCTCGTTGCAGCCGTCGCGGTCAATGTCCGAAAAGTATGCGTTCGTTGTGAGAGCATATTCGTCATTCGCCCAATGCGCCGCTTCGGTGTAAACATTCGCGTTCTTGATATGGGCGCTGTACCGATGTTCCCAGCCTGAAATCGGACCACCCATATAGTCATGCCAGCCGGTCTCATGCAAGTTCGTCATCATTACAAACCAACCGGTTTCGCGAAGGTCGTTATCGGGCGCGGCCAACAAGTTATTATAAGCATCCCACCAGACATCACCATACGTCCACTGCGTCGAGTGATTGTCCGAATGCGAACCTTCGTCATGCCAATTCGTGTACCAAGAATTGTTGGAACCGCCGTAGCCGTCCGTCCCGCCAATCGTGCCATAGGTTCCTGATGTAATGTTAGCCGAAACACCATTGAAATCCGAGTTCGTCATGGCAACGTCTAATCGCCATGCCTCTACGGCGGGATAGTTATCGCCGACCCAATTAACCACCGCTTTATAATTTATCAGGCAGTCCTCCGTACACCAATCCGACAATGCAGCGGCCGCTTCCCAGTCCGTTCCATAGACAACAATCCCGTATTGCCCGGTTCCCATAATCTGTGAAATCGCTGCCGAAGAATTCCATTGACAATTGCCGGTAAAATCGCCATCAATGGGAATCACGCGCAGGGTGACACCGCTGCCATTCGCCATCCAGTGAATCTTGCGGTCCGAGTAGCCGTTCATATGAGGCCAATCATCTAACAGAATACCTTCAATTCCGTGATGCTCCCAGTTATTTCCGAGCCACAGATCGCCATGCCACGGAGGATCAGGAATCCCATTGGATGGATAAATTCCCTGCGAGCACCAGACACGTTCGGGAATCCACGCGACTTTGGCTTCGAAATTACTGTACATGTCGTAAACCATCGCTTCTTCGGTGCTCACCGCCCATTCGTTCATGTCATGCTGCACAAACGGCATGATGTGCTGAGCAAAAGCAGAGGTGAGCATGCAGACCCAACCTTCGGAAATCCCCGTCCGAAGCCAAGTATTGAAACTCGGGTCGTGCCATTCGGCAGCAGTAATCAGCGTCCCGCTCATATGAAAATTGCCCGGTACGCTGCGGTTCTGATGCACTTCAAGCACTTCATCATAACCGTTCGTTTCGTCATCACCCCGGAAGACATGTGTCCACGTAAGTCCTTGATTTCCATGATGGACAAACGCGCAGTTTCCGGTTGTGCCAAGAATCTCGCCAAACGAAACAAGCTCGTCGGCAAGGATTCCATTTGTATCGAAAACCCGCACGACCGCTTCTTGAATTCCGGAGAAACCTTTAGGGCGAGGCAGGGCAATTTCAACCATCGTTCGTGTCTGATTCGCCTGAAATCCCGGTAATTCGGGGACAACGTCCAGCCGACTCCGTGCGCCTTTCTGCTGAATTTCAATCGAATAAGACGCGCCATCTGGCAAAGGTGCGACTGTCGTAAAACGAAGATAAAGGTTATCACCCGCATCAACGAAAAAGAAATTGCATAAATCGAGACCCGGCTCGGAGGCATCACCAGCGTCATCACGACCTACAAACGAGCTTTTCGGCCAATCGTGGGCTTCTCCACGCATATAGAGTGTTTCTGCAAGGGCCACCGAGGATACTAACATCAAGAAAATCAAGGAAAAACATGCTTTTCTGATCATCAGATTACTCATTTCATCTCAAGATAAAGTTCAATTCTACTTCAGCTCTGAAAATATACTAAATCTACCTCTATTCCGCAACAAGAAAGCGCAGCTCCATAAAAAAAGGTGCATCGCGTGTTCTTGAACAAATAACTGTAAATAAGATAAGTAGACCCTATTTATCTAAAAGCTACTTTCTTTGGATTGAGAGTCATTAGAATTTTTTATCTTAAATTAATAAAACCTCTTGACTTTATGTTATAAATTCTTTATTAATATAAATCGGGCTAAACCTTGGACAGCCTGCTGTTTCTTTGATCTCAAGAGGCGTCGTATGAATCTCTTTCAACGGACAATTTTTGCAACCTTTTTAACCATATTTTTTACCATCGGACTCCACGCCGGGACGACGGGGAAGATTGTAGGCCATGTGCGTGACGCCGCCGATAATGAACCTTTGATTGGAGCAAACGTGCTCATCGAAGGCACCACTCTGGGCGCGTCCGTGGATATGGATGGCTACTTTTTCATTATTAATGTCCCACCCGGAACCTATGCGATTATCGCAAGCTATATTGGTTATGCTTCAGAGAGACAGACCAAAGTTAAAGTAAAAACAGACCTTACCACTAACCTAAGCTTCGAACTGCGACCGACAACGATGGAGCTTCAGCAAGTTGAAGTCGTGGCTGAGCGTCCCTCGGTGGTTATGGACCGCACCTTCGCCTCCTCAACAATCGAAGCCTCTGAGATTGAAGCGCTGCCTATCACGAACATTAATCAAGTCATCGAAATTCAAGCTGGCGTTGTGGATGGACATTTCCGCGGCGGGCGTTCGGGCGAAGTGGTTTACCGTGTGGATGGTGTTTCGGTCACGGATGTTTACGACGGCGGTTTTGGTACGGAAGTCAACAGCAGCGCGATTCAGGAGCTGCAGGTGATTTCCGGCACGTTTAACGCCGAATACGGCCAGGCGATGTCGGGTGTGGTGAACATCATCACACGCGAAGGCGGGGAAGATTATCATGGGAAGCTTGCTTCCTATGCAGGCGATTACCTGTCCACGCATGATGATATTTTTATGAACATTGATGATGTTTCTCCGGCGGGAATTCAGGACTACGAATTTTCCCTGTCCGGGCCGGTTCCCCGAATGAAGAACCTGACGTTCTTTATCAACGGCCGCTATAATTATGACGACGGCTGGCTCTACGGACAAAATCGCTGGGCGCTCGAACATCCGATCATTTTTACGGATTCAGCAGGGTTGGATATCGTTCCTATATTCGGTGATAATGAAATGGTTCCCATGAATCCGGATGAACGCACTTATGGTCAGGGAAAATTAGCTTTCAGAATTACGCCAAAGATGAAACTCAGTTTGACCTCAATTTACAATGACCGTTACTATAAAGACTACGATCATCAGTGGAAATTTATCCCCGAGGGAGATTACAAGCGATACCGAAAAGGCCGCACGCAGATACTGCAGCTCAACCACGTTCTTTCGGCTCAGATGTTCTACAATATCAATGTGGCGAACAGTTTTACATCCTATCGTCATTATGTCTATGAAGACCTGCTGGATTCGCGATACGTTCATCCGCTTTATGAAGATATTAATCCTTCCTGGACATTGAATTACGGTGGCACCAAACATCAGCATTTCTATCGCTTCACCGACACCTACGAAGTAAGCGGCGACCTTTCATGGCAGGCAACCAAGATACACTTCTTGAAAGCAGGACTCGAATTCAAGAATCACAAGATTCATTATAAAGATGTGACCGGAGTTTTTTACGGTGACCCGCTCGACCTGGCGATTTTCGGGGGCATTCCCACACCCCTCATTTTCGATCCCTCTATCCCTGAAACAACGGATCCGGCGCATGACGTTTACACGCACTATCCCGTCGAAGCGGCTTTCTATTTTCAAGATAAAATCGAGATGCCGGAATTGATCGTGAATTTTGGGCTGCGTCTCGATTATTTTAACCCAGACGGTAAGATATTGACAAACCCGCTGGATCCGAATCCTTACGATCCTATTGGTACGGAAGCGCGCGAGCAGAGCATCAAAGAGAGACTCGAATACTGGTTTAAAGATGTGGATCCCAAATTCCAGATTTCTCCCCGTGTCGGGATTGCCTATCCTATTTCGGATCGCGGCGTGCTGCATTTCGCCTATGGGCATTTCTTCCAGCGGCCTCGTTACGAACATCTTTACACGAATCCCGATTTTGAGCTTGACTCGCGCACGGGCAATCTTTTCGGCAACGCCGATTTGAACCCTGAGAAAACCGTGACCTATGAATTCGGATTGCAGCAGGAAATTGTCGAGAACGTATCGGTACAGGTGGACGTTTTCGCGCGCGATATTCGTGACCTGACATCGTCAGACAAGATTTACGGTCTCCAAGGAGGCTATAAATACAGCCAATACGTCAACCGTGATTTTGGTCAGGTGCGCGGCATTACCCTTTCGCTGGATAAATACTACGCCAATAACTTCTCCGCATTTGTCGACTACACCTATCAGGTCGCGGAAGGAAACGCTTCGGATCCGCAGGCCGCCTATAATGCCAGCAGAGGGAACCGCGAACCGGAGAAGCAGCTTGTTCCGCTGAACTGGGATCGCCGTCATACGCTCAACGCTATTTTAAACTATGCAGTCATGGAGAACTGGGGTTTCTCGGTCATCACCAAGCTCGGCAGCGGACTTCCTTACACACCGGAATATCAGGGAATCCGCACCGGCTTCGAGAACGACGGTCGCAAACCCGCATTCTGGAATGTGGATTTATCTGCGTACAAGAGCATCCCCTTGCGACGACAAGGTTTGAAACTGACTCTGGAAACCAGTATCTTGAATCTGTTCGATACAAAAAGCGAAAACGATGTTTATCGAGACACCGGCCGCGCCACGTATTCTCAGGAAGAATTAATCGCGCATGATGTCCTCGGTATAAACACGCATGATGAATATTGGACGCGTCCTGACTGGTATTCCCGCCCGCGGCAGGTGCGCGTGGGTCTTTCGTTTGAATTTTAGGAACGGACAAGGCAGGCCTTGCCCCTACAACTCGCCGCGGCATATATTCCGGCCGGGTTATCAGTTCAGTATATAATTAAAGATTAAAGCCTGATTCAGCGATAAGGTAATTCGTTGCTGAGTACATAAACCCGGCTCGGCGGAGAGTGTTCATCGCAAACATTTTCAGCAAATAAAAAGTTGATACTATGCGTCGTCTCTTGCAAATCGCCCTTGGCTCCCTTTTAATCGTCACCTTTCTTTCTCCCTGTCTCTTCGCGCAACTCGACGAATACAAGGGGGACAGGAATTACCGCTACTCGAATGTCATGAGCGGCAACAAGGTGCGGACGATTTTTTATAATTACGGTCTGGTTGGTGATATCGGTGAGATTTCCGGAGAATGGCCTATCGGGACAGGCAACGAATACGTCGGCGATGTTTCTCCGCTGGTCGCCGTGGAGTTCGTTCATCCTCGCGGCGATACGCTTCACTCCGTCATCACCAGTGACGGCCCGCGCGGTAACGGTGACGGTCAGGGAATTAATTTCTGGGGCTTCGAACCTCTGCCGGGATTTGCCGCAGAACCTGTTGGCGAAAACCCCGGACGAGTCGCGGTGAGTAACCAACCGGATACGTGGCCGGATTTTTGGCCTGATAAAATGTACATTGATCCACGCGATCTGGGTTGGCAGCGGGACGAATTTGATCCGGGTTGGTCGGGAAGCTGGAACGGCTACTTCGGCAAAGACCAATTCAACGCGGACCAGGAAGCCTATTTTCAGATGGATGATAACGCCGATGAAGAATGGTTCGAACGCATCGATGTCAGTAATCCAAACGATGTCTCATGGTGGGAACCTGAAGGAGCTCTACCAGGTCAGTCTATTACAATTTACTACAACCTAATCAACGGCACCTTGCCCAACAACGCCTCATCGGTGATACTGCGTTGGGGAATAGACGAAGCAAACCGTCGCGGTGTCTGGCAACTTCCACCGGAAGACATGTGGCCTCCAGGAACCGTTCCTGCTGACAATGCCGTCGAGACTCCAATGATAGACGAAGGAAACGGGCGTTTTAAAATCACCATTAATACATCAGAAGAGATACAATCCCTGCACTACCGCGTAACTGACGGCTCGAAGTGGGATAGAAACGGAGAAAGAAACTGGAACAACTTCTTTGGCAACACGCATTACTTTTTCTTCTATCCCGATTCCACCGATTCCACTCGTCGCGGCTGCGGTCTTCGAGTGCTCGTGCGCGCTTTGCAATGGTCGCATTTTCTGGCGGAAGATTGTATCTTCTGGCTCTATGAAATCACGAATGTGGGCACGACCCCCTTCAACAAGGTCGCCTTCGGCATGGTCGTCGGAACGCTCTCCGGTGGCAGGCAAGATTCCCGCGACGACCTTGCATGGTTCGACACGCAGAGCGATATCACGTATTCCTGGGATTTCGACGACGTCGGCTCTCCCGGCTGGGTTTGTGGAGATTTGCAATGCGTCGGTTATGCCGGCTATGCGTTTCTCGAATCTCCCGGCAATCCTTTCGACGGTATCGACAACGACGGAGACAGCCCGGATCCTTCAAGCCCTGTGCTGAGTTCGAATGTTCTCTATGAAATGACTCAACCCACGGCATTCCAACCGGGCGACGACTTGATTCTGATTGATTATAATACGTATGAACGCCAAGATACGACCTTTCCCGATCCGGGACCACTTGTTTATTATGTCCGCGACCAACAATATGTCTTACACGCTGGAGAGTCGGTTGTCGAAAATCCCCGGAATGGCATTGATGATAATCTCAACGGGCTTATTGATGAGCGCATGCCTGACCATGAGGATTTGAAATATGTGGATTACTTCACCGGTCGAGGATTGTCTGATTTGATGATTGACGAAGCCCGGGATGACGGCATCGACAATGATGGAGACTGGGATCCTTTCACGGATGACGTCGGCGCGGATGGAGCTCGCTTGACCGGTGACGAAGGCGAAGGCGACGGTATCCCTACACCTGGCGAACCTCACTTTGACCGCACGGATGTGGATGAATCTGACCAGATTGGTTTATCTTCTTTTGAATATTTCTCGCCGCCGGGTGCTGTGCGGATGAATGATGATGACGGTTTATGGGAACGCATGAAACCCGGCCGCTTCGATGAAGTATCTCCAACTCCTGAAGACGGCGATTTTGTCTATGGCTCGGGCTACTTCCCGTTGATTCCCGGCCAAACGGAGCGCTTTTCCATGGCACTGCTCTTCGGGGAAGACTTCTCGGACATTATCGACAACAAAGCGACGGTTCAGCAGATTTACAACGAGAACTACAATTTCGCACGACCACCGGACAAACCGACGATAAGAGCGGTTCCCGGCGACGGGAGAGTGACGCTCTATTGGGACGATGTCGCTGAAGATTCTTATGACCCGACAACCGGTTTCGATTTCGAAGGCTATAAAATTTACCGCGCAACTGATCCGGGCTTCAATGAAGTTTTTACCATTACCGACGGTCGCGGCCGCAAAATCTTCAGCCGACCTATCGCGCAATTTGATTTGAACAACGGCAATGCCGGTTTCTTCCCGACCGCCATTAACGGAGCATCGTTCTACTTAGGAGACGATTCCGGAATCCGACATGTCTGGACGGACACGACAGCGGAAAATGGGCAGACGTATTATTACGCGGTCTCCTCCTATGACCACGGCGATGTCGAGAAGAATATCTTCCCCGCGGAAACCAGTAAATATATTCTGCTTGATGAAGGCGGCAACCTGACCACGGACGTCAATACCATTCAAATCACTCCTCGCGCACCGGCCGCAGGCTACACCCCACCGGAAATAGAGCGCGTGCGTCATATAACGGGTCGTTCGCTGGGCAGTATTTATGTGGAAGTCTTCGACCCGCGCGAAATCAAAGACAGCCATGAGTATGCAATAACCTTCGACGACAGCGGCGCTGGCGCTTATGCTTACAATGTTATTGACCTGAGCGCTACGCCCGCTTCTGACACGGTTCTCTGGCATGAGCCTTTCGTTGACGGACCGGTCAGCGACTGGATTTTCGACACGTTCGCGCCCTATTATGATTCACTCCTCGGGTATCCTCCCGGAGTTTATAATCTCGAGCAATATTTCCGCATTCAGGAATCGGCGCTGTTCCACGGTCAACGGCTCTACTTTTTAACGCCTCGCCAGACGATTTCCGTCCCTGAGCTTTCCGGGTGGGCAGACACGTCAGCCGCCGCCCAGCGATTACTGGATTTCACCTTCAGGGTCGCGAATTACCCGGATGTGTTCCTGCAGGGAATCCCATGGGTGGCGGATTACGAAATCATTTTCTCTGATCAGGTTATCGACACGGCCAAATACTTCAATTGGTACGACCTTTTCGTGTTGCCGGAAATACCAACCTATTTCACGGTGCGCAATCTGAACCGTGATGAACGAGTCGCGTTCGCCTTTCAGGAAAAGGACTCCACACGAAACGGACGCGTCGAATATCCGGAAGTGATTCTCATCTTCGAAGAAGACACGGTGCTCACTTGGGCGGCGGCATTTATTGCAGACGAAGAACATGATTTGAATCCGCGTTCCGGTGATACGCTGAGAGTCTTCCTTTATCAACCCTT
>CBDVDL010000048.1:0-9767 GCA_965372735.1 uncultured Alphaproteobacteria bacterium
GGCCGGTTTGTCCATGAGGCATTCACTGCTTTGAATCCCGAAAAACTGCAAGTTGATTAGCGGAAGACGTTGAAGGTAGCGATATAATTTGCGCGCGGGCTTGCATTGGCTCGCGCGTTTTTTTGCCGGTATTGCGGATTCTTTAATTGTCATTTAGGAAATCGGCAAGTACACCATAGAAATCCGCCGGATTGTCTTCCATAAGGGCGTGGCCGGTGTTGGGAATGATTGTGACCGGGATGTCGCTTTTTTCCAGTGCGGTTTTCAAATGGGGATGGATTGGATTGTCTTCATCGGCGAGGTAGAGTTTTTTACACGGCAGAGCAAGAAAACGCGAGAGCAAATTGCCTTCAACTGACAAGCGCACAAGGTCGCGACCACTTAGATACATCGCCCGAGCGCTGGTTTTCTGGAGGGATTGAAGATAGGTGGAAGGTGGGCGGTTGGGGTGAGGCGGCTGCGATTCGATTTTATCTTTAAACTTCTGAAAGCCGTGCGATTCGAAAGCTTCCCAGCCCATTTCGATAAACGGGCGGCTGAAAAAACAATCTTCCGGAATCAAATTGCCGACAGCATTCGCAAAGTGCGTCACGCAACCGCGCCATTTTTCAGCCATGATAATACCGACAGCGCCGCCCATACTGTGCGCACAAATTGCAATCTCGTTCAGCTTGAATTGCCGGCAAAGCGTCATTAGGTGCTCAGCATACGCGTCCATCGTGCATAAAAATTCTTCGGGCAGCGGGCTGCGGCCAAAACCGGGAAGATCAGGAATCAGCAGCGCGCGTCCGCGAAGACCGGGAGCATTTAGCGCACCACGAAAACATCGCCCATCAGTGCCTAAACCATGAAGAAAAACAAGTGCCGGTTCGTGTCCCGGCACCCATGTAAGCTCGAGTTTCATAGATGATAAGAAGGGGGATTTGAAAAAGGTCAGTGACCGTTTTTCTTGCGAAGGATTTCGCTGGCGCGCTTGAGTTTTTTCTGTTCGGCAGGAGTCAAACCGTCGTAGCCAACGCGATTGATTTTATCGAGGAGTTCATCGACTTCGTTTCGGATATCGTTCATACTCTCTTCTTTTTTCCGGCGAGTTCGGGCTTCAAATTCCAGCTTCTGCGCCCTCATTTTTGTGAGAAACCGACCGAAGAAGCGTTCCTTTTTCAGGTAAAGGTATCCGATGACCATGCCTCCGAGGTGAGCTAAATGCGCGACGGAGTCACTCGATTGCAGAGAAGCCATGAATTCGATGACACCGAAAAGCAGCGCAAACCATTTGGCTTTAATCGGAATAATGAGCCAGAGATAAATGACGTTGTTGGGGAAAAGTACCGCGTAGGCGACAAGCAAACCGTAAATCGCACCGGAAGCGCCGATGGTGGGAATGGTCGAACCAAGATTGAAGAGGAAGTAACAGAGTCCGCCGCCGAGACCGGTCAGAAAGTAATATTTCAAAAAACCTTTGGTTCCCCAGACACGTTCCAGTGTCGAACCGAACATCCAGAGCGCAAACATATTGAAGAAAATATGCCAGAGACCATGATGGAGGAACATGTAGGTGCCGAGCTGCCATACCCAGCCTTTCATCGCTATGAGCCTTGGTATCAATCCGAAATGAAACGCGAGGAAACGTTCCACGCCGAACAACCCCTGCAGCAGGAAAATCACGACATTTATGATAATCAGGAAGCGAACCGCCGGAGTCCACGCCATGTTGAAACTGATTTGTGACTGTTGACCGTATCTCAAAGTTTGTTCCTTCAGGTGTTTAGCGCATCTATCGTTAATTCCGCGCACTTATCATAGTAGTAATATAGAAATTTGCGGGTCTTTTGCAAACGAATTCCCGATTGCAGGAAATCTTGCGCCAGCGGTTTGGTTGACAAAAAAGCCATAGCTTCGTATATTTATAGCGCCCCCTTGACGGTAAACAGCATATTGTCGTATCGATTCCGGAGAGGGTAGCGGCGCGGATTGAGAAAAACGAATAATTTCAATACATGAAAGCAGAGACATCCATGAAAACAAATCCACTTATTTTTCGAGAGTATGACATTCGAGGAGTTGTCGAAAAAGATTTTCATTCGGAAACGGTCGTAGCCATCGGTCGCGCTATCGGGACGCTGATGAAACGCAAAGGTGCGAGCGAAATCACACTGGGACGCGACGGACGGCTGACATCGGAACGCATTGCAGGCGAACTCGCCGCCGGGTTGGCGTCAGCCGGTTTGAAAATCACCGACACCGGCCTTTGCCCGACACCCGTTCATTACTTTTCGATTGCGCATCTGAAAAAAGACGGCGGTGTGATGGTGACCGGTTCGCACAATCCGGCGGAATTCAATGGTATTAAGATGACGCTGGGGCGCGAGTCGATTTTCGGCAAGGAGATTCAGAAAATCCGGCATCTGATTGAGAAGGATGATTTCGAAAAAGGCTCGCCTCCACCGAAAGAAACGTTTTCGATTCTTGAGCCTTATATCGATTATATCGTGAAGAATTTGAATTTGCCTCGGGGAGTCCGCATCGGGATGGATTCCGGCAACGGCACAGGAGGGCTGGTCGCGCCGGAAATCTTCCGACGGCTCGGCTGCGAAGTGCACGATATTTACACCGAAGTGGATGGCCTCTTTCCCAATCACCATCCCGACCCGACGGTTGAAGCGAACCTTGTCGATTTAAAGAAGCTCGTGGCCGACAATAGTTTGGAGCTTGGTGTCGGTTATGACGGCGATGCTGATCGCTTGGGAGCGATTGACGGGGAAGGCCGTGTGTTATGGGGGGATCAACTTATGATTCTCTTTTCGCGCGCGATTCTAAAAAAACGCCCCGGCGCGGTAATTATCGCGGATGTCAAATCATCGGATAATCTGTTCGCCGATATAAAAGCAAAGGGCGGTCGGCCGATTATGTGGAAAACCGGGCATGCTCTGATAAAGCGCAAGCTGTGGGAAGAAGGGGCGCTTTTTGCCGGGGAGATGAGCGGGCATTTGTTCTTTGCCGACCGTTATTTTGGTTTCGACGACGGCATTTACGCGTCGGCGAGACTGGCGGAACTCGTGGCGGAATTGGATCATTCTATCGAAGAGGAATTAGCGGATGTGCCGAAGACATACGCCACACCCGAAATCAGGGTGGATTGCCCTGATGAGCAGAAGTTCGAGGTGGTTCGAAAAACCCGCGAGGCGCTGCGCAAACAGGGGTTGCCGATTTTCGACCTCGACGGAGTTCGTGTGACCTATCCCGGTGGATGGGGGCTTGTGCGCGCTTCCAATACCCAGCCGGTACTGGTGCTTCGCTTCGAAGCGGATTCGCCTGAGCGCCTGGCAGACATTCGCAAATCGGTTGAAAGTGTCCTCTCGCAGGCGGGAGGCTTCTCGCTGTCATAGTTTTTGCGCAAAAGTCCCCGGAAATGCCACAGGCATGCCGGGGATTCAAATCGAGTTTAACAAAGTTCCGGTGATGTGTTGGCATGAGAATTTGTCGTGATGGAGATTTGAAGGAGATACCCGAGCATGATTTGCAAATCCTGTAATAGAGAGATTGAGGGCAGCGATCTGTATCTGTCGAAACAGGTGGGTATGGAAGGACATTACCACTGGAAATGCTTTGTTGCACTCTGCAGGAAGGCCAACAAGATCGGGACCCAGAGTTTAGAAGGAACGGTTATCTCCAGTGGCGTCTACGAAAGCACGACACCCAGCGGTGTCGAGAAAGAGCCCATCGAAAACGATTGAAGCGCTCGCCCGGGATCCTTTGGCGAGCGAAGCGGACAAACGCACGGCGCGCAGCGAGAATTTTCCTGTCGCTTCGCTGGCTTTGCCGCGTCCGTATCGTCGCCCGTTTCGCGTAATTTATGCCTATTGCCGGGGGGCTGATAATCTCGCAGACGCAACGCCGGATACGGAGAGCGCTCTCGAGGCTCTCGATATTTGGCAGCAGCAATTGGAAGCGGCCTTTGAAGGAAAGGCCGCTTTGCCTCTCTTTCAACGTCTGCAGGAATTGATAGAAGGTATTCCGCTGACGAAACAACCCTTCTTGGATCTGCTCGTCGCTTTCCGCCGAGACCAACATCAGACCGTTTACGACACCCGAGACGAATTGCTGGATTATTGCAATTATTCGGCGATTCCCGTGGGACGAATGCTGTTGCAGCTTTTCAGCAAGGACGAAGAACGATTTCAAAAACCTGCGGATGCGTTGTGTATTGGTCTTCAGTTAGCGAATTTCTGGCAGGATTTATCTCGCGACCGTCCCCGGCGGGAATATCTGCCGACGGAAGATTTAGCGAGGTTTGGTCTCACCCGAGAAAGTCTCGACTACCAGCCGACCCCTCCCGCCCTTGAAAAGCTGATTCAATATGAAGTGAAACGAACACTGCCTTATTTTCATGCGGCGAAGGATTTGCCGAAAATGCTGCGAGGGCGAATCGGATTTGAAATCGAACTCATTCGGCAGGGGGGATTGCGCGTTTTGAAAAAAGTAAGCCGGGAAGGCGCGCGTGTTTTTTCTGAACGCCCCGCACTGAGACACGCGGATTGGCTATGGATTGCTCTCGGCTCTCTTTTCTGATGTTGCTTCTGAAAGGTTAGCATCTGAACATGCCGGGCACGCGAGACGCATGCCGCGGCAGATTATGGGAATTGAAAGATATGATGATTGAGTACTCGGAAAAAGAGTTGCGTGAAGCTTACACGCATTGCATCGAAAGCACGAGGCAGGCCGCGCGTAATTTCTACTATGGGATTCGGCTGCTGCGGCGGGAGCGATTTGCCTCGCTGTGCGCGCTCTACACGTTCTGCCGGGAGCTTGATGATGCCGCGGATAATCCGACTCCGCACGAAGCTCTTTTTGCGCGGCGGCACCGGTTGGTCGCTGAGCAAACTATAGAAAATCCGGATAAAGTCGAGCTTGCTTTTTCGGATACGATGGCGAAATACCGGTTACCGAAGGCTGTTTTGGAACAGTTAATCGATACGATTGAAGCGGATTTGAACGCGCCGAGTTTTGAAACGATGGATGATGTCATCGGATACGCTCGCGGCGTGGCGTCAACCGTCGGACTTTGTTCTGTGCGTATCTTTGGAGTCGAGGATGGCAGCGCGGATGATTTTGCGGACGCTTTGGGAATTGCGCTCCAGTGGACGAATATCATGCGAGATATCGAGGAAGATTTGCAGCGGGGGCGTTGTTACTTGCCTCAGGAAGAGTTGCGGAAATTCGATTTAACTGTCGAGGATTTGGTAGCTGAAAATAGAAAGGAAGAGTGCCTTCTCTGGTGGCGGGAAGCTGTCGATAGGGGCTATGGTTTCTTTCGCGCTGCAGGGAAAGCTCTCCCGCGGCAACACCGCAGTAAACTTCGCCCGGCTCTCGCGATGGCGGCGGTTTATCGTCGTCTGTTGGAAGAGATGGCAAGAAGACCGTTACGTAAACCAAAACTAACTCGCTCGGCGAAGCTGACGTCTGTTTTCGCGACGCTGACCGGACTGTGGGATCCTTTCCGATGAGTCGTCTGCCTGTTGCGATTATTGGCGGGGGAGTCGCTGGAATCTCTGCGGCAGTACGACTTGCAAAATCCGGTGTACAACCCATTCTTTTTGAACGAAGCGACCGGCTCGGCGGACGAATTCGTTCTTTTTTTGATTCCGATTTTGGTATCGAACTCGACTTGGGAGCGCATATCGTTTCCGGAGGGTATAAGGATTTTTTGGTGCTTCTGCGAGAATTGGGGACGGAAGATGATTTGCAGTGGATTGAGCCACTTCATCTTCCGATGAAAGGGAGCGGCACTCCGGTTTATCACCTGCGTTTTAAAAATTTCCCAGGGATGTTGGGACCGTTGGCGGGTTTTCTTTCATACAAAGCGTTGAATACTCGGCAGCGGTTTTTGTTGACGGCGCAATTGACTCGATTGATGATGATGCGCTATGCACCGGCTCTTTCCGCTGTGATGTGGCTTCGGAGAGTCGGCGCGACACATGCTCAGATGCACTACTTCTGGCAGCCGCTTATCCTCGCAACTCTGAACGCTTTGCCCGGACGTGTCAGTGTGGCGTCGCTCCGGCAAATTATTCAATTAGGGCTCTCGACAGCGCGCGGATTCTCCCTTGGGATTCCGCAAAAACCTTGGCAAAAAATAGTCGGTGATGCCGCGTTGGAATATCTGCAACGCAAAGGAGTCGATGTACGTTTTAAGACCGGTGTCGAACAGATTATCATCGAGAAAGGCAACGTCTGCGGTCTTGTCATCGGGGGCGAGCGGATAGAGGTTTCGGCGGTTGTTTTAGCTGTTGCGCCATGGGATTGGAAGGGGATTTTTGCGCCGGAAGACTTCGAGAATCACTTCGACAAAGTCTGGCAGGCTCCGCCAGCGTCCGCTATCCACGGTGTTCATTTTCTGTTTGATACCGAACCGCCGGAAGTAGACCGATTAATGACAGGCCTCTTGGGGACAACGACTCACTGGATATTTCCGCGACGTTTGCAGGGCACGCGGTCGAGGTGGTTGCTTTTGACAGTGGCAAGTGCGAGCGAGCAGCTTCTGTCGATGCCGGAACCAGAAGTTATTACATTGATTTTAAAAGAGTTGTGTTCAGTTTGGCCTGCTTTCAACTGCGAACCTGTGCAAGCTCGATTTGTGCGAGTACGCAGGGCAACGTGCCCGTTTGACGCTGACCTTGAAAAGAGGCGTCCGGCGCAGAAAACGCGAGTTTCGGGTCTTTTTATAGCAAATGATGCCTGCGCGACGGGTTTCCCCGCAACGCTGGAAGGCGCGGCTCGTGCGGGTTTCAGGGCAGCTCAGGCTTTTCGGGCGGAAGATAGATAAGGTTATCCATACAGGCCAAAAGAGTTGCTATTTTGCGAAAATTGCTTATATTTTACAATAGGAAAATAAGACCTTTTTCATCCAGAGAATTCTTCACAGCGGTGAAATAGGCAAATGAATTGAAAAACACAAAACTTCGAGAGGAAAAATGATGAAACGCGTACTGCTCGCCATGTTTTTATTGAGTGCTGTCATCGCCGCTCAAGCGGCGCCGCGCACCGTGCTCTTTGAAGGTTTCACGAATACATCTTGTCCGTACTGTCCTGCAGCCGACCAGGCACAGGATCAGGTTTTGCAGAATATGGGTCATGATATTGCTGTCTGTGTCCGCTATCATGTCTGGTGGCCGTCCAGCACCGATCCATTCTATGTGTACAATTCGAGCGAGGTAACGGCTCGCGCGAATTATTACGGTGTACCAAGCATTGGTGTCCCTTACTTAAAGATTGACGGGGTTTTAACACCCAGCGCGTCGTCCTCGAGCCAGATTACGAACGCCATTGGTCAGCGGCGGGGGATTCCATCACCCTGCACCATTGACGTTACGACGCTTACGATGGGTCCGACTATTCGGGCGACGGCAATCGTGACGGCTGAAGAAGATATGTCTGGTGATATTCAATATCTCTTCTTGGCTCTGATTCACAATGGCTATCAGGTTGGAGGGACGGTTTATCAGTATCCCTTCTGTGATATGGCGCCGAGCACCGCGGGTGAACCTATTCTCCTTGGTCCCGGAGAAACTCATGAGTTAGTGGCTGAATTCTCGACGGAACCCGGATGGGATATCGAAAACATGACGGTCATCGCCTTCGTTCAGGATTTGACCAGCAAGGAGATTCATCAGGCCGCTTATGCCGACATCGACCTCACCTATTCCATGGAATTGACGGCATCTTCGGCACACACGCGGATGATTCCCTTAGAATCGAGTGGAAACTTTATTGCGATTCTGACCAATATGGGAATTGAAGCCGATACCTATACAGCAGCGGTGTCGGGCGACTTTCCTGATGGTTGGACAAAGACGATTGAAGTACAGGGAGGAACGGCTGATCCGGATGAAGTGTCGGTATCGCTTGCTCCTTTTGCCAGCGCCACCTTGATTGTGCGGACGAATGCTAATGGAATGCCCGGCACAGGCAATATCACGATTACAGCGACGTCTCAGACTGTTCCCGAAATCACCTCCGAGGTCGATTTCATCCAGCATACGGGGTTGGATGTTTTAGTAGTTGACGATGATGACGGCGATGATTACGAATCGTATTTTACGGCGGCTTTGGAGCCCTTATCTGATGCGGCGACAAGCGGTGTCTGGGATATCACCTACAATACACCGACCGCGAGTGACCTTGGACAAGTCAATTGCGTCATCTGGATGACCGGGAATTCACCGGAGACGCTCAGCGAGACAGACCAGACGATGCTCACGGAATACCTCGACGCAGGCGGTTCTTTGATTCTTTCCGGCCAGAAAATCGGATTCGATATCGGAAATCCGAGTCCGGGAACGGCGTTCTTTACGGATTACCTGCACGCTGATTTTATCACTCCATATTATCAGGGCCGTACCGCTTACGGTGTGATGGATGATCCGATTTCCGGCGGGATGTCTTTCGATATCTATGGCGGAACGGGAGCGAATAATCAGACAAGTCAGGCGGATATTGATCCTCTGGACGCCATGGCCACGACGTTTCTGACCTACAGCGAAGGCAGCTATGACCGTAATGCCGCGCTGCGTATTGAAACGGGGACGTATCGCGCGATTTATCTTGCGTTTGGTTTTGAGGGTATCGCTGATGATTACAATCGGAATCTTCTGATGGAGAATATGCTGGGTTGGTTGGGAACGATTTCGGCTGTCGAATCCGAAGCGAGTCTGTCGCCGGTGTCTTTCAACTTAGGAGAAGGCTTCCCGAACCCCTTCAACCCGGTCGTGACGATTCCCTTTGCTCTGGCGGAACGCACACCGGTCAGGCTCAGCGTTTATGATATACTCGGGCGCGAAGTTGCCGTGCTGATCTCGGAGACGATGAATCCCGGAGCCCATTCGGTTCAATGGGATGCTTCCGCTCTTTCCAGCGGTGTTTATTTCTCGCGGTTGACGGCGGGTTCACAAGCCGCTCCATCGTTTACGGCGACGAAAAAACTCATTTTGCTCAAGTAGTCTTACAATAGGCAACGAACGGACAAGGCAGGCCTTGTCCCTACCCGCCGTGGTATGCGTCTCGCATGCCCGTTTCAGCGACGGCAAGTGTTGATTGGAAGAATCATGCGGAAAAGCGCATTTCTGTGGATGCTGATTTTGCTTGGGACAGTGGTTTTTATGCCGCGGGCGCAGGCGACTTGGCATACGGTGATGGGTGAGAATTTCGAACGTCCGTTCTACCAGTGGCCATGGACGACAGCCGGCCATCGATGGTTCGTCACTCCCGGTTGGGCACATTGGGGAATTCAGAACTATATCTACCACGGAAACGAAGAAACCGGTCAATCAGCCTGGTGCTATGGTTACCCCAGTACGACTGATCCGGAGTACGACAACTATCCTCGCAATTTCTTCACGTACATGCGCTGGGGGCCGTTTGACTTAAGCTACGCCGAAGCAGCTCTGATGGGTTTTTATCTCCTTGATCGCACCGAGGCGGGAGGGGATTCGGTTTATTGGGCGGCATCCGTTCAGTCGAACGCAACGGAACTCGGACGCGGCGGAAGCCATTCCGGCACGTGCAACTGGGAAGCGCGTTACATGGATTTCGCTGATTTGCGAGATGCGAATGGAGACAGCGTTTCTCTATTAGGAGAATCGACGGTCTATATCTATTTTCTATTTCGGAGCGATGCCGATGCCAGTGTTGATATCGGTTCGTTTATTGATGATTTGGATATCGCTTGGGACGACGGACTCTTTGATTTGCAAGCGATTCGTCTGACTTTG
>CBDVDL010000049.1:0-9749 GCA_965372735.1 uncultured Alphaproteobacteria bacterium
ATCCGAATCCGTATTTGGACTCCAGAACTTATTGAGTTCGGGATGGCGGGTCGCGGGTGGAAAGTATAGCCGATGATTGCCCTGGCGGAATCGCTACTTCTGACCATATCTCTGGACATGTTTTTTCATTCAGACGGGATGTACCTGATCCAGGAGTATACTTCAGAAGTGAAAACTACGGCGAAACTTGGACTCCCATTAGCATGCCTGATGTATCGTCTTCTGTGGGACGGCCTGGTGAACATGTGGGAGAAAGCTTTCTGCTTGGGAATCTTCATCTATTATATTTCACCTCCAATAGTTGGCAGAGTTACGATTCGATATTTTCAAACACGGATTCCATAGCCTTCCGGAGTCTTTCCTATCAAAATGGTTTGATCTATGGGGTATCATCGGAAGAGAAAATTTCTGTTTCCTCGGATACTGGCCAAACATGGGCTGTAGGCCATCCAAATCCGATCCATCAACATCAAGCTTGGCTCCCTGTTGGTGCCCCTGATGAGCTTTGGGATGCATGGCCCGTATGGGAAGATACTTCTGGTGATCGCGCATGTATCTATATGCTGTGCGATACCGGCGCCACGGTCATCCCTATTGATACTCTTAAGGTTCCCTATATACCGGTCGGGTGGCACTCTTGGCGAGTCATTCCCACGGATCAACCCGGCGAGGCATACGTTCTCCATGAAATTACGACGAATTCTGATGCAAGTGTGACTCTCTTCCACATCAAAGACTACGAAACGCAAATAGACTCCTTTTACTACTATTTTTCCTTTCTCAACGCGGCAGAGCAACTTCATCCGCCTGTGCCTTCGTCAATTTCTCTATCGGCTTATCCCAATCCCTTCAATGCGTCCGTCCGCTTTATGCTCGAGACTCCATCACAAGGCTTGCGGCACCTGAGTATTTATGATGTTCTGGGAAGACGGGTCTGGGAGTGGCAGGGGTATGCGAATGAAATCATCTGGCAGGGCACGAACACGTCGGGAATCTCCTTGCCCTCAGGCAAATACTGGGCAACGATAAACTGCAACAACCGGAAACAGACAACCTCTGTGATTTTACTGCGATAACCAGCACAAAAATTTTTCAAAATAAAAATCCAAACAGGAGCGAGAAAAAATGGCAAAAAAATGGACACCTTCCGAAGAAAAATTCCTTTTGGACAATTATGGCAAAGTGCCCATGAATGAGCTCGCCGAGCGATTCGGCGTCACAAGGAAATCGATTTCAGCCAAGCTTGACAAGTTGCGCGCGGCGTATGGCATAAAACCGGTTGCCTCACGGGAGCGCAGCGCTGAACCGCTGCCGGTTTCGACACCTGTAAAGAAAGCAGTGATTAAGCCAGCTCCGGCAGCACGCACTCCGCGGCCTCGCAAGCAGGTTCAAGCGACTCCTCCGGCAGAACCCGTGGATACATCCGTCTATGGTTCCAAGGTGCCTTCTGGGCTATTCGTCAAAACCGAAGAAGGATGGAAACCGATTCTCATTGACAAAGACCGAGTTACGTCGTAAACCACGAACCTATTACTTGACGGCGCTGCCGATTCCTTTTTAGCGGTTTCGACGGCGCCGTTTTTTTCAGGAATTGTAAATGATGAATCACCGCCTTGAATCCCTTGAAATCCTCTTAGAGAAAAATCCCACAGAAGCCGAGTTGATTCTGCTGGGAAGTCTTTCCGTTTGTTGGCTAAAAGCTAAAAATCCCGACGCTGCTGAGCTACTCCGACACTACGAACGGTTGGAGTTGTCAATGAATTCTCTGCTCGAAGCGGCACTGCAGCTTTTTCTTGTCGCAGGATTTCAGGTGTCGCTCGAAGCCTTTTTTCAAATGGAAGATGTGCTGCAAGCGAGATTGACTTCGACTCGCGAACCGATTCAAGCCAGCTCAGCAACTCGATGGCACGAACGAGGACTTGAGCTTCAAAGTAAAATTTACGCGAGCAACACCACAAAGCTGCGAAAAAATCTCGAACATCATTCACCGGAGCTGGCGGATTGGACGGTTCTCGTGGGATACGGACTCGTGCTGTCGCGTCCGGGGCTGGAAACCGGATTACGCGAGCTTCTGGAGGTCGCGGTGCTGACGGCGAGCGGGTTTCCACGCCAGCTTCATTCTCATTTCCGCGGCGCGCTGAATTTAGGCGTGGCTCCAAAGCGAGTCGAGCTACTTTTGGACGTCATTGAGCCATTTGTGGCAGAAGATAAGATACTGTCAGCACGGCAGTTATGGAAACAAATTCGCCGATAAACTCTGCCATTATGGCAGGATATTTCGAGATAGATTCCTGAGACCCGCTGTTAAATCTTAATTTATAATAACTTAAAACCCTGGCCCTGTTCTTGCCATATAGTAGCAAGGATACAGGGCTTTTTTTGCTCTGTCGAAGCGAAATTAATTTGAAAATAAGATAGAGGTACAACATGTCTAAAATCATCGGAATTGATCTGGGAACCACGAACTCCTGCGTGGCCGTCATGGAAGGCGGCGAACCGGTCGTCGTTCCCAGCGCGGAAGGAGCGCGCACGACACCGTCCGTGGTCGCGTTTACGAAATCGGGAGAGCGTCTGGTTGGCGCTCCAGCCAAGCGTCAGGCTGTTACAAACCCCCAAAAGACGGTGTATTCCATCAAAAGATTCATGGGACGCACGAAGAGCGAAGTTGGCCGGGAAATCGAAGAAGTTCCGTACGAAGTTATCTCAGGAGCTGAAGGTTTGGCGAAAGTCAAAATTGACGATAAGGAATACAGTCCGCCCGAAATCTCCGCGATGATTCTGCAGAAAATGCGGCAAGCGGCGGAGGATTACCTCGGCGAAAAGGTCACGAAAGCTGTGATTACGGTGCCGGCGTATTTTAACGACAGCCAAAGGCAGGCGACGAAAGACGCCGGACAAGTCGCCGGTCTGGAAGTGATGCGTATCATTAATGAACCGACGGCGGCTGCATTGGCGTACGGCTTGGACAAGAAAAAAGATGAGACCATCGCCGTCTTCGACCTCGGCGGCGGAACGTTCGATATTTCGATTCTTACGCTCGGCGATGGCGTTTTCGAAGTGAAAGCGACGAACGGCGACACGCATTTGGGCGGCGACGATTGGGATCAGCGGCTGATGGACTACGTAGCTGATGAGTTCAAGAAGGAACAGGGAATCGATTTGCGCAAGGATCCGATGGCGCTGCAGCGTTTGAAAGAAGCATGTGAAAAAGCGAAAGTCGAGTTGTCGAGTGTGTCGCAGACGCAGATTAATTTGCCCTTCATCACAGCAACGGCAGAGGGGCCGAAGCATCTGGATTTGAATCTGACACGCGCGAAGTTTCAGGAGATTACCGAGAACCTCGTGCAGCGATGTCTGGAACCATGCAAGACAGCGCTCGCGGATGCCAAGATGAGCGCGAGTGATATTGATGAAGTCATTCTGGTCGGCGGCTCGACGCGGATGCCCCGGATTATCGAATTCGTGAGCGAGTTCTTCAAAAAGGAAGCGAATCGCAGCGTGAATCCGGACGAAGTCGTCGCGGTTGGCGCGGCGATTCAGGGCGGCGTTTTAGCCGGTGACGTGCAGGATGTCGTGCTGCTCGATGTGACGCCGCTTTCGTTGGGAATCGAAACGCTTGGGAGTGTGATGACGAGATTGATTGATGCCAACACGACGATTCCGATGAAGCGTACGGAAATTTTCTCGACCGCTTCCGACAATCAGCCGTCTGTTGAAATTCATGTCCTTCAGGGCGAGCGCCCGATGGCTGTTGATAATAAGACAATCGGCCGCTTTGTTCTGGACGGCCTTCCACCGGCTCCGCGGGGACTACCACAAGTGGAAGTAACATTTGACATCGACGCGAACGGCATTCTTTCGGTCTCGGCCAAAGACAAAGCGACCAATCGCGAGCAGTCCATCAAGATTCAGCACAGTTCGGGCTTGTCGAAAGAAGAAGTCGAACGGATGAAGACCGACGCCAAAGCGCATGAAGCGGAAGACCAGAAACATCGCGAAGAAGTTGATACGAGAAATCAAGCAGACGCGCAGGTTTTCCAGACCGAACGCCAGATGAAGGAACTCGAAACCAAACTCGATGCTGACGACAAGGCGAAGATTCAAGCGGGCGTTGATCGCATCAAAGCGGCGTTGAAAGGCTCCGACATGAATGAAATTCGCTCCAGCAGCGAAGCCTTGACACAAATCTGGAACGACGTTTCAACGAAACTCTACCAACAGCAGCAGGCGCAAGGTGCCCCGCAGCCCGGCCCGGAACCTGCTCAGGAACCGAAAGCTGAAGAGGAGAAGAAAGATTCCGACGTCGAAGATGCTGACTACGAGGTCGTGGACGACGACGACAAGAAATAGAAATCAATTCAAAAAATCGCGCGAAGGGTGAGGGCACCCATTCGCGGCGATAAATGTAAGGGCGCGGGGCGTTGCTGTCCCGCGCTTCTTATGCCGATGAATACGGCATCAACGCGCGGAATAAGTCATTTCGCTTGATAAACCGGATAGAATTTGCTATATTCCAGCCAAATCGATGACACGAGGAGGTTTCCGTGAGAAAGCTCATTTTACTGTTCACTATTTTAATCACGGTTCCGGCGTTTGCGGGAACAGGTTTTTATCTGAACTTGGGGCCGGGCATGGGACGCCAGTACGGTGACCCCGGAAAATCGTTCGAACAAGGCTTAGGAGGCAGCGCCGCTATCGGACTTTCATGGGCGAAAAAGATTGAAGTGGAACTCGGCTATCACTACTACGCTCAGGAACCGCGCAGCGACTCTTCGAGAGCGCACGTGGACGGCGCGTATTTTCATGGGCCACAGGCGGCGGTGCGGCTCTATTTGGCTCAGCTTGCGCCGGGGGCGACTCTCTATGGCGTGGGAGGTTTTGCATGGCATTCGCTCGCGTGGGGATTGAAACCGGGAGCGATGCCGACCTTTCCGCATTTCTGGCGACGCGATGATGACAGCATCGAAGGCACGGCGAGTTTTTTAGGGTTAGCTTTCATGGGAACACTCAGCAGGAAACTCGCGCTGAACGTTGATGGCCGTTACTATTTCCAAAGCTGGAGATCGAGAACCGCCACCGCACAACAAGTTGATTTGGAAGGCGACGCATTCGCATTCGACATAGGATTGCGAATTTATTTCGGTGATTGATGGAACGATATCATAAAAACATCCGTTTGCCACATTATGACTATTCGTCGCCGGGTGCGTATTTTGTGACCATCGTGGTTGGCGGACGCGAGTGCTGTTTAAGTTACATTTCTGACGGACTTATTAAACTTACCGACATGGGAAAATTGGTTGTTCGAGGATGGAAGTGGCTGGCGGAACAATATGCTTATGTTTCACTTGATGAGTTCATCGTCATGCCGAATCACATTCATGGAATTCTCCTCTTTGCTAATGACAGAACTCGCGGTTTGCCGCTGGGACGAATTGTTGCTGCGTTTAAGACGATTACCACACGGGAGGTCAATCGCTCGAGGAATTCCCCTGGCAGGCACTTCTGGCAAAAAGATTTCTACGAACATGTCGTACGAGACGAACGTGACATGGCGAGGATTCGGGAATATATTGTAAATAATCCGTTGCAATGGTCAATTGACAAGGAAAACCCGGAGCGACAAACATTGTAACGCCCAACTTGCTGGGCAAAAACAACAGCCCGCCAAGGCGGGCGCTACCATTCAAATAACATATGAACCTTGATCAGTGGACAATAAAAGCTCAGGAAGCGCTGCAGGCGGCGCAGACGGAAGCGCGGGAGCGCAATCATCAGGCGCTGACGCCGTTGCATTTGCTCGCGGGTGTGTTGAAGGACTCCGCGGGAATTGCCACTCAGATTTTCGAGAAGCTTGGCAATTCTCCGGAAGATATCGCGCGGCTTGTCGGAATCGAGCTCGCCAAAGAACCGGCAGTCACCGGCTCGGTCGGCAGCACGTTTCTTTCCAATGAAACGAGCGCACTCTTCGAGCAGGCGCTGAAGGAAAAGGCGCAGCTTTCCGATGAGTATCTGTCTGTGGAGCATTTGCTCTTGGCGATGCCGGACTCGAAACACATTGCGACAGCGAATTTGCTGAAGGGACTCGGCGCAGACCGCGCGAAGATTTTGCAGGCGCTGAAAGATATTCGCGGAGGCCAGCGTGTAACTGACCAAGCGCCGGAAGATAAGTACCGCGCATTGCAGCGTTACGGACGCGATTTGTGTGATTTGGCGCGGCGCGGAAAGCTCGATCCAGTGATTGGCCGCGATGATGAAATTCGGCGTGTGTTGCAGGTGCTCTCGCGGCGCACGAAAAACAATCCTGTGCTCATCGGTGAACCGGGAGTGGGGAAGACCGCTATCGCCGAAGGACTCGCGCACCGCATCGTGTCGGGTGATGTTCCTGAAAATTTGAAGAGCAAGCGCGTCGTCGCGTTGGATATCGGCGCGCTCGTCGCGGGCGCAAAATTCCGCGGCGAATTTGAAGAACGTTTGAAAGCGCTTTTGAAGGAAGTCATCGATTCCGAAGGGCAGATTATCCTTTTCATCGATGAGCTGCACAATTTAGTCGGTGCGGGACGCGCGGAAGGTTCGATGGATGCATCGAATCTTTTGAAGCCTGCGCTCGCTCGCGGAGAATTGCACGCGGTCGGCGCGACAACGACGGATGAGTACCGCAAGTATATCGGAAAAGACGCCGCTCTCGAACGCCGCTTTCAACCGGTGATGGTTTCGGAGCCGAGCGTCGAGGATACGATTTCGATACTGCGCGGCTTGAAAGAAAAATACGAAGTGCATCACGGCGTGCGAATCACCGACGGCGCTTTGGTTGCGGCGGCAACGCTTTCGCATCGTTATATTTCGGATCGGTTTCTGCCTGACAAAGCGATTGATCTTGTGGATGAAGCCGCGTCGCATCTGCGGCTCGAAATTGATTCGCTTCCTGAAGAGATTGACACATTGGTGCGGCGGATTCGCCAGCTCGAAATCGAACAAGTGGGAATTGCTCGCGATAAATCCGATGCGGCGAAAGAACGATTGGCACGCATTGATGAGGAATTGAAAGAGTTAAAGACGCAGGAGAAAGAGCTTCGCGGTCGCTGGTCGCGAGAAAAGGAAGTGATTGCCGAAATTCGCTCATTGAAAGAGCGCATTGAAAACGAAAAGGACGAAGAAACACGTGCCGAACGAGACGGCAATCTTGCGCGCGTCTCGGAAATTCGCTACGGCTCGCTTTTGGAATTGAATAAAGCTCTCGAAAACGCCAACGCAAAGCTGAGCGAGCTGCAGGAAAAAGACGCGATGCTCAAAGAAGAGGTTGACGAAGAAGACATCGCGGAAGTTGTTTCACGCTGGACGCGGATTCCGGTCTCGCGCATGCTCGAAAGCGAGCGAGCGAAGCTGCTGAAAATAGAGGAGCAAATTCGCACGAGAGTCGTCGGGCAGGATGAAGCGGTGGTGGCTGTCGCGAACGCGATTCGCCGCGGACGCGCAGGACTTTCGGAAGAAAATCGCCCGATTGGAAGCTTCCTGTTTTTAGGCCCGACAGGTGTGGGCAAGACGGAACTTGCGCGAGCGCTGGCCGCGTTTTTGTTCGATGACGAGCAGGCGATGGTGCGCATTGACATGAGCGAGTATCAGGAGCGCCATACGGTATCGAGACTCGTCGGTGCGCCTCCGGGATATGTCGGATATGAAGAGGGGGGGCAGCTCACTGAAGCCGTGCGTCGCAAACCCTACAGCGTGGTTCTCTTGGATGAGATCGAAAAAGCTCATCCCGATGTTTGGAATACGCTGCTACAGGTTTTAGAAGATGGAAGGCTCACTGACAATCAAGGCCGGACGGTCAATTTCAAGAATACGATTATTATCATGACATCCAACCTCGGTTCGGATTTGATTGCTCGACAAACACAAGAGCCTGCGAAGTTAGAAAAAGAAGTCGCGTATTCACGCTTGAGGGAACAGGTCATTGATTTGCTGCGTCAAACAATCCGGCCGGAATTTTTGAATCGCATCGATGAAATTCTCATGTTTCATTCTCTCACGAAAGAACACCTGCGCGCCATCGTAGATATTCAGCTTGGTCACATCGCTCGCCGTCTTGCGCAGAAAGATATTTCCTTTGAACTTGAAGATAAAGCTCGCGAACTCATTTTGCGCGACGGTTACGATCCCGGTTTTGGAGCTCGCCCGATGAAACGCGCACTCCAGCGTTTGTTGCTGGATCCTATGGCCGAAGAAATTCTTGCCGGTCGAATCAATCCCGGCGACCGGATTCACATCAGCCGTTCGAATAATCACCTCACCTTTACAAAGTTGACATCCCTTGCTTCATAGTTTTATAATTATCGCCACTCTTATCGGTCTGGAGGGACTCCTCAGCGCCGACAACGCTCTCGTTTTAGCGGTTCTGGTGAAGCACCTTCCAAAGAAGCAGCGCCAGCGAGCTCTCCTCTATGGAGTCGTCGGAGCGTTTGTGATGCGTTTTCTGGGACTCCTCGCGGCGGTATGGATTATTCAATTCTGGTATCTTCGCGCTATCGGGGGTGGATACCTTTTCTATTTGGCCCTCAGGCATTTTATCCATCACGCTTCGCCAGAAAGTTCTGCGCGTTCAAAAGACGGACCGGGTTTCTGGAGAACGGTGCTGATGGTCGAGATGATGGATGCCGCGTTCGCCATTGACAGCATCCTGGTTGCGGTAGGTTTGTCGGAAAGTCTCTGGGTGATTTATACGGGTGGAATCTTGGGAATTATTGCGATGCGTTTTGCGGCGGGGGGATTCTTGAAAGTGCTGGAACGATTCCCGGCGCTTGAACATACCGCTTATGTTTTAATCACGTGGATTTCCGTGAAGCTTTTTCTCGAAGCCTATCCCGGTTTTGCGGAAAGCGTACTCCATCAAACATCTCATCTGCATCTTCCCTCATGGTTATTCTGGAGTGTGATGGGACTCATTGCCGTGGGAGGAACTGTCTGGGCGGTCTATACGAAGAAAAATAAACAAGTGGAGAAGACGCAAGAATAAACTTGTTTGCTAAAAAGAATGTCTCGTGATTGCATTTATAAGCCGAAGTGTATGCTTCGGTTTTTAAAGTCGCGCAACTTCCCATCAAACAGTGGAGCTACAAATCACAAGAGCCATCCATCGAACACATCTCGGTAAGTACTTCTACAATGTAACGGTATCCAATGAAGCCGGACCGATGGCAACGTCTCCCTTTGCTCCGCCTTCGCGACTGGCAAACAGGAAGACTCGGCGGTGAAACATTCCGGCCGAGTTACGCACGATTGAACTTGGCTCGTGAATATGGCTTGCATTGTGCTGAACCCGGCTCGGTGTTGAATGTTCTCCCGCAAGCGGGGGACATAGAAGGATTGTACTTAAGGGCTGGAACTTGCGTTCCGGCCCTTTTATTTGTATATTAGTAGGTTGTAACATGGGCTTAAATTAACGAAATTGTTGAATTTCCCACCTAATGGAAAAGAAAATCCGAATTTTAGTCGCAAAGCCGGGGCTTGATGGACACGACCGAGGAGCGAAAGTCATCGCATCAGCTTTCCGCGATGCGGGGATGGAAGTCATCTATACAGGCCTTCGTCAGACTCCTGAAATGATTGTCGAAGCTGCGTTGCAGGAAGATGTGGATGTCATCGCGATATCGATTCTTTCGGGAGCGCACATGACTGTCTTCCCACGAGTCGTGGATTTGATGAAGCAAAAAGAACTTAAAAATGTTCTTCTGACGGGAGGGGGAGTTATT
>CBDVDL010000050.1:0-9661 GCA_965372735.1 uncultured Alphaproteobacteria bacterium
GCAATCCAAGCACGTCGCGCGCACGGTTTTCGATCTCGAGAGGAGCACCATCGAGATTCATAATGGCTTCGTAGTAAGGTCGAATCGCCGCATCATCAGCTCCCCGCTGCTTCGACAATTCCGCAAGCACTAAATTCGAGCGCCATTGTGTTTCTTTATCGAACGTATCCTTCACGGCTCTTTCGAAGAAAATGAAAGCGGTATCAATATCGTTCAAATCATACCAGTAAAATTCGCCGATGCAGAAGAGAATTTTCTGCATATCTCCCTGCGTTTCCCAGAATTCTTCTATAGTAAAATCCAATCCCGGCTCTGGCGACGTCTGGCTGACTGTATCATTCTCTGACATCGTCGAATCCACAGGCAACTCCTCGCGAGTCCCTATCGAATCCGTCACCATGGAATCCACAAGCAATTCTGAAAACAATCCTTCTTCAACAATCGATAATGTATCTTTCCTACTGGAATCCTCAAGTGAAATAATAGATGGTCGTTCAGAGAGTTGCTCTTCAGCAGCAGCAGATGAATCCATCAAAATGGAATCTTCAAGCGAAACTATGGATAAGCCGGAGAGGGTATCTTCCGAAATCGGAGACAATTCCCCACCTGTAGAATCAGTCGGTTCAGGTACGGATTCGAGTAATGCTTCTTCTTTAGTTGGCGGCGGATATATTTGAAGGAGGGAATCCGCGTAATGAATCCAAGTCTTAAAATCGTTCATGTCACGGATATAACCGAGACCGCGATTCAATATTTTCGATTCGATTTCCGCGGAGTCTGCAAGTGCGCCGCTGCCTGCGCTGCTGGAACTGTCGAAATAAGCGGCTGCTGCGGAGAGATTTCGGCGATGATTCCGGTGTATCATTCCCAGACGAAAAAAGGCTTCTCCCTTTCCTTCTCCGTTCGGATTTTCCTCGATGTATTGTCTGTACACTCGAATGGCTTCTTCATAATCGTCTTTCCCGGCGGCAATCTTCGCCAGAGTCAGGTCAATCCCTGAGCTGAAATCCTGAAATCGAATATCCCGACGCAAGCGATCCAGAAGCGCGAGCGCTCCCTGCGTGTCTCCTAATTCGGCCATGCAGCGTCCAGACTCCACCAAACCCATGTAGGCGATGTCGCGGGGAGGGTTTAGCCGCGCAATTTGATCAAAGGCGGTCTTCGCTTCTTCATACTCTTTTCGCATGAACAGACTGCGACCGAGCATATAGAACGATTCAGCACGGCGATCTCTGTCTCTGTACTTCTGAGCCGCTTCCCGATAAACATCCGCTGCATCCGTGTATCGTTCCGCATCATAATGGATATCACCAGCAAGAAACGAGCCCTGCGCAAAAAAAGCCTTCGCTTTCGGAGTCGCCAGTAACTGCTCCAGAATCGAGAGCGCCTCTTGACCGCGTTCCATTTTAACCAATGTTTCGGCCAGCCACAGCCGCGCTTCGGGAACATGTTTGCTTCCTGGGAAATTCGTGACAAGCTCTTCGAATTTGCGCTGAGCCCGAGGATATTCTTTTGACCAGTAATAAGATTTGCCCATCAGAAGCAGGCAATCGTCTATCCAGCGGCTATTCGGATAAAGCTCCAGCAATTTTGAACCGGTTTCAATACATTTCTTGTAATCCTGAGTGTTAACTTTTTGACCTTCAGCAGTTCTGCTTCGAGCACGTTCCCCTGCAGTAAAGTGCTTCTTCGTATTGTAAAAGGTATTGTAGTAAGCACACCCCTGCCCCAAGGCAAACCACACGGTTATCATAAGAAAAAAAGCAACTCGTGTGAAACGAAATGTCGGCAGTTTTGAGTAAGACATTTTTAACCTACTTGGTTCGTTCTGTTTGCCACTGGGTAAGCAGTTCCGGGAGTATTTCACCCGATGGCCCCTCCAGAAAAGCATCAGCATAGGGAGTGAGCGGTGTGGGTTCAAGATTTATTTCAAACAGGAAAGCTCCCGACGATTTCGCGATTTCCGGTAAAGATGCCGCGGGATGCACGAGGGCGGACGTGCCCACCGATAGAAAAATATCTGCGTTTTCCGCTGCGCTGAATGCAGCATTCAAAGCTTCCGGCGGCAGCATTTCGCCAAACCAGACCACATCCGGACGCAGCATCCCTCCGCAGGAGCACAAAGGCACCGTCCCTTTAAAGTTTACTTCCTCAGTCTCGGAGACGTTCCCGCATGATAGACATCGGTTCCGCAGGATATTCCCGTGAAGCTCAACGATATTTTGACTTCCAGCGCGAGCATGCAAGCCATCAACGTTTTGTGTGAGTAGCATGAAATTGTCATGCTGTTGCTCCCACTGAGCTAACGCGCGGTGGCCGGGATTCGGTTCGGCCTCTGTTATGATGTTCCGGCGATACTGATACCACTCCCAAACGAGCTTTGGATTCTTCATAAATGCTTGAATATTAGCAAGTTCCTCTGGTTTGAACTTGCTCCAAAGCCCATCTTTCGCCCGAAACGTAGGGATTCCGCTTTCAGCGGAGATGCCTGCGCCAGTTAATACACTAATATTCAGTGACTTACGCAGTGCTTCACGAGCAGGGTCTGTCAGAAACATTCTTTTCCACTTGACAATGACATTGACTTTGATTATATTTGAGTTTCAAATTTTCATACAGCCTGAAAGTGATATGTCTTTTACTGTAGACATTGGTCAAATTCAGCGTTAATCTCAATTATATCACAGAATACTGCAAATGCCACAACACAAATCCTGTAAGAAACGTATGCGCACAAGCGCAGACAGTCGGCTTCGGAATCGCTCCTATAAATCCGAAATGAAAACGGCTGAAAAGAAGGTTCTGACTGCCAAGACTCGCGCAGATGCCGAAGAGGCATTGGCTGTAGCGATGAAAACTCTTGATCGTATGGCGGCAAAGGGAGTCTTGCACTCGAATACGTCTGCGAATTACAAATCAAAACTATCGAGGCATGTTCAAAGCCTAACGCTATAAAGAACGATTTTCCCCCGCCGAGCCGGTGTGTTCCTTGCGACTTTTCCCCTCTAGCCAAGGACGAACACCGGCTCTTTTTTTTTCGTCCTTCGTCACGGAACTTATTGCGTCGAGAAACTCGCCGGTAGTTCGTAGTTCGGAGCTTCGCGTGTGACGGCGACATCATGGGGATGGCTTTCCAATAGCCCGGCAGAAGAAATTTTCACCAGCCGGGTTTTTTCTTGCATCTCTGCGATGGTCGTCACACCGCAGTAACCCATCGCCGAACGGATGCCACCGAGGAGCTGGAAGACTGTATTCGTCAGTCGTCCTTTATACGGGACACGTCCTTCCACACCTTCCGGGACAAGTTTTGCATCCGACGCTGTTTGGAAATAGCGGTCAGCCGCTCCACGCCGCATCGCACTCACAGAACCCATCCCACGAAAACCTTTGTAACTTCGTCCTTCGTAGAGAATCATCTCACCCGGACTCTCCTCAGTACCAGCGAACAAACTCCCCACCATGACACTATCGGCTCCGGCTGCAATCGCTTTGGCAATATCTCCGGAATAGCGAATGCCGCCGTCCGCAATCAGTGGAATTCCGCGAGGCTTCAGCACAGCAACACAGTCGAGAATGGCTGAAATCTGAGGAACTCCAACCCCCGCAATGACGCGTGTCGTGCAAATCGAGCCGGGTCCAACACCGACCTTAATCGCACCGGCTCCGGCATCGGCAAGCTCCGAAGCCGCTTCCGCCGTGACGACATTCCCGGCGATAATATCGAGCTCAGGGAACCGCGCGTGAATTTCCGCCACAGTTTGGATGACATTCATCGAATGACCATGGGCGGAGTCAATGACGATGACGTCCGCACCCGCTTCCACGAGAGCGTCCAGGCGTCCAAACGTATCCGTTTTCACTCCAACGGCGGCTCCGACTCGAAGACGCCCGAGTTTATCTTTACAAGCATTCGGAAACTGAAGACGTTTCTGAATATCTTTGACCGTAATCAGACCCGCCAACCGACCTTCATCATCAACAAGGAGCAACTTTTCGATACGATGCTTCTGAAGAATTGATTCGGCTTCGGACAGAGGTGTTCCAACCGAAGCCGTCACCAGCCGTTCTCGCGGAGTCATTATCGCCGAAAGCTGCAAAGTTTCGTCGCGCTCGAATCGCAAATCACGGTGAGTTACAATCCCAACCAGTTTTCCACCCTCCACGATGGGAATGCCGCTGATAGAATGCTTCTTCATCAGTTGGAGAGCTTCCGAAATCTGAGCGGCGGGCGGCAAAGTATAGGGGCGGGTAATGATTGCGGATTCCGAACGTTTCACCCGATCCACCTGTTCCGCCTGTTCCTGTAACGTCATGTTCTTATGGATGATACCGATGCCGCCTTCTCGAGCGATGGCAATTGCCAGCGCCGTTTCGGTGACGGTATCCATCGCGGCTGATATTAGAGGCATGTTTAAATCGATGTTTTGTGTCAGACGCGTCCGCAGACTCACACTGCTCGGAAGCACATCCGACTTTCGCGGTATCAGCAAGACATCATCAAAGGTAAATCCTTCACCAAGAATCTTGTCGGTCATAATAAAACTTAAGCTCTCCTTTCTTTCTCCCGCCACTCTGCAGGGAACAGTTCAACCTTTCACCAGAACATTCCAATAGTAAGTCCAAAACGACATCGTTCCAATGGAAGCTTGCAGCACGACAGCGATAATCAGCGCTGCTGTGATTCCTCCTCCCAATGACACAAAATAGAGACGGGGATAACTGGTGTTATAGGCAATCCGAAGTGCGTTAAAAAGGCGAAGCCAAAACCAGAAAATAAAAATCAGAATGACAATGGCGCTGGGAGTCGCCATCCCCGGAATGCCGACCAGTCGATTGAAAATAACCGCAAAGGGCAGAAGAAAAATGAAATTCGCGCCCGCCCATGCAAAATACGTCATGGCCTTTCCAAAAGATACTTTTGCTCGAAACAGGATGGCGTAAAATTTTATCTTCAGCGCAATAAGAATGAACAAAAGAAGAAACAGCAGCGTCAGTTTCACCATACCGGGAACGGGATTCCACACCAAATCCAGAAAACTCAGCTTGGCTGCTGGCCACCGAATAAAATGGGTCAGAAGATAATCAAAACGATAAGACGCGCGAAGTCCGTAAAACAGACTCGACGTGAGCAACGCCCAACAGATCGCTTGAACAAGTATCAGTATCAGTGTCTGACTTGACTGTAAAAAACGTCGTGCGTGAATGTCAGAAAAGAATCCATGCGCATGTAGAAAAACTCGCTTCAGATTCTGTTTGAAGACATTGTTCCGTCGAATTTCAAGACTGAACAATACAATCAGCCCAAGACCTACAATCGGGAATTCAATCGGCAGCGATTCCTTTGAAGAACTCTGCGACATCGGTGATGATTCTCCAGTCTGAGCCAGATCGCGAAGCTTGAAAAACGACACGCGTTCTTGTCGGGCCATGTCCACGAGGCCGAACGGATAGATGAACGGATCATTCTTCTTTTCCAAAGCAAGCAATGGCATCTGCCCTTGATAATCCGAAAAGGTGAACAGCAGCAAACCGCTGAAAACGGAATCCTGCGTCGTCTGATTGATTTGTCCCAACAAGAAATCCGCCTGAATCGAGCCAGCTGTTTGTTCCCCGTTCTTCTCTGTCTCCCTTACCATCATTCCGACGCGACTCAGGATAATCGGTTTTGTTGTCGCATCCGGATCCAAAGGAAAATCCCGCCGCCAAGGCGCTAAACCCAACAGGAAAAAGTCCACGGGATAATCCGCCGCATCGGCCAAACAATAAGCTTCAAGGAAAGCGGGGCGGGAATCAAGAGCACGAAGCGTTCGAGACATCTCCTGAATAACTTCGTGAGTCTTTTCACTCTTCCAATCGAGGTCGTGACCCAATCCCCATGCCGCGACACTAACATGCCCGCGGTCACGCAGCACCAAGCGCCGCACACCGTATTTGCATTGTTCCCGGTAGGAAGACTTCGCTAAAATGTCCGCAGGAACACCTTCCAGAGACAATCCCGCAAAGACCAACATCCCCAGACGGTCACAAACATCGAGAAGCACTGGAGGGGGAGGCGACGGAATGACATGCAGCAGATTGAATCCCAATTCCTTCATTCGCAGAACATCCGCTTCAAAGAAATCTTTGGAAATCGCAATACCTGTTTCGATTTGCTGAGGAATATACTGTGTCCCTTGGAGAAATATCTCGTTTCCATTCAAATAGAACCGGCCATCCGAAAGCGCAAAATCTTTGAAGCCCACGGTTTTACGATAAAGGTGAATGAGCTCTTCCGGTGTTTCTATTCGAACCTCTAACGTATATAGAACTGGCGAATCGGGGCTCCATGTCTGAGGCTCGAAAGGCGGGAATTTGAGAGTCACCTGTTGGGTTTGCGCTCCTTCAACGGAAAAAGTAATCCTATTGGACTGCGAAAGAAGCTCATGCTCTCCATCGAGAATTTTGCCGGAACACTCCATCTCAGTGAACGGTACCGAGAAAGGAAGCGCCTGAAGAAACGTCCGTGAAATATTGACGGTCAGTTCCACTCCCACAGACGAATCCGGAACCGGCCAGTGCATCACAACTTCTTCGATTGTCCATGGCGGAGTAATCCATAGAGAACAACCGGCTGGCAGTCCTCCATAATTACGCGGAGAGAATATCTGTGGAAATAAGGGCAGCGTGGTTTTCGGACTCAGGCGATTATTTACTCGGAGTTCAATGACGTTGGATTCTCTGAATCGCAGAAGCTGCGAAGGCAAATCAAGAGTAAATCCCAGATGATTTCCTTCAATCGATTCGATGAATCTCCCATTAACCTCGATACTGATTTTATAGTTTACCTGAGGGAGCATAAGATGGAAATGCCATCCGCGAAGAGAATCCGGCAGCGAAAATTCGCGCCTGAAAATGACGTCTTCCCGAACCTCATCAAAACAGGAAGGAATCCAGCCCTTGTGCCATGTCTCGTCATCACTCAACCGCCACTGCCACTCGCCGGAAAGATCCATCGTCACTTCCGTCGAGTTCTCAGGGGGCAATGGTACGAGTTCGGCTTCGGAGCGCTGCTCAAAAAGCACAAAGCCCCCGGCGGGTCGCGGGGTTATCGCCACACCGAGAGCCAGTAGAATACACAAAAGACGACCTATCATAGGACCATGAATATTACGCATCAGGTCGTTTGTTTCGCATTTAGAAGAAGGATTTCAAGGCAGAAACGGGGGCACATTTCCAAGTCTGCAACGGCAAGATGTTCATCGACCGTATGTTCTTTTTTCATGCCGGTACCAAGGACAACACTCGGCAATCCGTTCGCATTGTAGATATTTGCGTTCGTTCCCCCTCCGATGGATTCCGACTCCATCGCAAGCCCCAATTGCTTTCCCGCCGCGAAAGCCAACCGATAGGGCAGACTATCCAGCGAAATATTCATGGCTTTATATTCACGCGCAACCGTTGCGTGAAATTTCGGTTCGATGATTTTACCGTCAACTTCCCGTTTGAATTCGGGGAGTACGCTCCGGAAGCATTCATCCATATGTTCCGTTTGCTTTTCAAGAGTCTCCCGATTATGGCTTCGAGTCTCGGCTTTCATCGTTACTTTGGGAGTCACAGTATTCGATGCGTGTCCTCCCTCGATGGCGCCGATATTCGCCGTGGATTCAGGGTCCAATCGTCCCAGACGCATTTTTGAAATCGCTTTGGCGGCAACTTCAATCGCCGAAATACCTCTTTCCGGAGCCATCCCGGCATGCGCCGCCACACCTTCAACGATATAGGTCATACGATTCGCGTGAGGAGCACGCACGACAATTTTATCCATATCTTCGCCGTCGAGTACAAAAGCACACTTCGCTTTAACGGTACTGAAATCGATTTCTCTCGCTCCCAGAAGCCCGATTTCTTCCGCGACGTCGAAGACAACTTCGACAGGTCCGCAAGGCATTTTCTGTTCATAGATAACGCGCAGGACTTCGAGGATCGTCGCAACACCCGCCTTGTCGTCGGCACCTAAGATTGTTGTCCCGTCGGAGCGAATGATTCCGTCCTCGATGCGAGGATCGATTCCTTTTCCGGGTGTTACGGTATCTAAATGCGCCGAGAACAAAATCGCCGGAACATTGGGAACCGTTCCCTTCATTCGTACATGCAGATTGCCGCAGTTTCCCGAAATCTTCTTTCCTGCGTCATCCTGCCAAATTTCCACACCGAGAGGTTTCAGAGCCTGTGTCAGATATTCGGCAACCGCCGCTTCTTCTTTCGATAGGCTGTCAATTTTCACCAAGTCCATGAAGGTACGGATTAAGCGATCGGGATTGGGTTGATATTTCTTTGTGGTCATAAGACCTCACGTTATAAGGGTTCCCTGTACTCCATCAGGATGCAGTGTTTTTATTTGGACAGGATACAGTGACAGAGAAGGAGTGTTCTCCACTTTGAAAAATACCCGTAGGTAGTTGGCGGTGTATCCCCCCATTAGTTCTCCATTTTTTCGATTCTCAGGAATTACAGATTTCACAAGACCGATGTGTTGTTCTCGAAATCGTCGCCGCTTCTCTTCGTCCAGTTTTCGAAGTTCATTCATGCGTTTCCGAATGATAGGAGCTGAAACGCGGTTCGAAAGTCGATTCGCGGGTGTTCCGGGTCGCGGTGAAAAAGGAAATAGATGTAGATAGGTGAAAGGCTGTGTCTGCAGGAAGCGACGCGTCTGTGCGAAATGCTCGCCGTCTTCACCGGGAAAACCGACGATAATATCCGCACCTAAACCCCAATCCGTGCGAAGAGAGAACGCGTAAGAAATCAGCTCATCCAAACGGTTGGCGCTGTAGCGCCGGTTCATTCGACGCAGAATCGGGTCGGCCGCACTTTGCACAGACAAATGCAAGTGAGGACAGATTTTTTCTGATTCAGCAATAAATTTTAGAAGCGGTTTCGAAAGCGCCCAGGGTTCAATCGAGCCCATTCGAATGCGCTGGAGTCCCGGTATTTCTTCCAAGGAACGTAGCAGATTCTGAAATCCGTTTTCATAATTCAAATCCCGGCCATAGCCGCCAAGATTCACACCTGTCAAAACGATTTCGATGAATCCTCTATCCACGAGACGGCGTGCGTAGTCAACCGTTTCCTCTATGGGTCTGCTGCGCGCCGGTCCCCGAAGTTGCGGGACGATACAATACGTACACTTTTCGTCGCAGCCATCCTGCACTTTGACGTAAGCTCGAGCGCGTCCCAGCAAACCGGTCACATCACTGTCATCGCTCCAGTTCGTTGCTCTGGAAATATCTCCGACGGCAATGGTCTCGGCGTTTTGTGGTGTAAGGAACTTCTGAATTTGTTCCTTCTCCCGATTGCCCAGAACAAGACTCACGCCATCAATGGCCTTCATCGCTTGAGGATTATGCTGAGCCAGACATCCAACCGCCAGCAAACGCGCGGAAGGAGAAGTTCGATGCAAACGCCGCAGAAGACTCCGCGTTTTTCTTTCGGCTGTCGCTGTGACAGCGCATGTGTTTACAATACACAAATCCGCTTCTTCAGGCGCTTCTGTCACGTCATAACCAACGTCACGCAAACGCGACAGAATCGCTTCACTGTCATACTGATTCAGCTTGCAGCCTAATGTACGTATGCAGACTTTTTGCGGCATCAACGTAAACGAATGCGTTAAGGCCGCCTCTTG
>CBDVDL010000051.1:0-9636 GCA_965372735.1 uncultured Alphaproteobacteria bacterium
TCAAACAGCATCCCCGGCACGAGTAGGTTTTTCAAACTTCCTTCGAGCTTCCCTGCCAGTTCACGCGCCTGCTTGGCACCCCACGGGAGTTTTCCCAATAGTTGCCAGACGTCATCCTTGACGCGTCCCAAAAGCGGATTCGTTTCCATGCGCGCCAGAAGCTTGGCGATGGCTCCCACATTCGGCGAAATGGACATCTGGTTGTCATTCAAAACAACGGTGATGTCACGCCCAGAAGCGCCCGCGTTGTTCAATCCTTCAAACGCAAGACCACCGGTCATCCCTCCGTCACCGATAACGGCAACCACTTTGTAATCGTCTTCGTGCAAGTCGCGAGCGGTGGCCACTCCCAACGCGGCGGAAATCGATGTGGACGCGTGCCCGGTTCCGAACGTATCGGATTCACTTTCTTCGCGGCGCGGAAAACCTGAAATGCCGCCGAATTGGCGAACATGTTGGAATTCCTCTTTACGACCTGTCAGAATTTTATGCACATACGTTTGATGGCCGACATCCCAGACGATTTTATCAACGGGAGTGTTATAGACGCGGTGCAGCGCAATCGTCAATTCCACCGCTCCAAGACTCGCCGCCAGATGTCCTCCCTGCCGCGTGATAGTTTGGCAGAGGTACTCCCGCAACTCTTTGCAGAGAGTCCCGAGCTTTTCCTCCGGCAACTCCCGCAAATCCGAAACGGAGTTCACTTGATCCAGAAGAGGCAAAGCTTGATTATCGTTCAAAGCTTTTCCCGTCATTTAATCCGCCCTTTTTTAATTGGATAATGATTTTTCAATCTCTTCTATCAACGCATCGACAAGCTTGTCTTCCTGCACTTTGGCAATGACCTCGCCTTTTTTCATAATGAGTCCCTGCCCTTTGCCGCCGACAATCGCGAAGTCAGCTTCGCGAGCTTCGCCGGGGCCGTTCACCACGCAACCCATGACCGCTACCTGAATCGGCGCACGCACTTTCGCCAGCGCTTTTTCGACTTCCTCGACAAGCGCGATAAGATTCACTTCGCACCGGCCGCATGTCGGGCACGCAATCATCATTGGCCCGCGGGAACGAATTCGCAGCGACCTCAGCATTTCCCATGCGGCAGAGACTTCTTCGACAGGGTCAGCTGTCAACGAAACGCGAAACGTTTCGCCGATACCTTGAAGCAACAGCGAACCGATGCCAATCGCGGAACGCACCAGTCCTGTCTTCAACGTACCTGCTTCCGTAACTCCCAAATGCAGCGGATAGTTGCATTTCTGCCGAAAAAGAACGTTGGCTTCCACCGTCATCCGGATATCAGAGGCTTTCAGCGAGACGACAACATTCCGAAAATCAATGTCTTCCAGCACATGTATCGCACGAAGCGCCGATTCGACCATTCCACGAGCGTTAGGGCCCTGATACTTGTCAACGATGTCCCGTTCGAGCGAACCGGCGTTTACACCTATGCGCAGAGGAATTCCCGCATCCTGCGCCGCTTTCGCGACTTCTTTCAGCCGTTCTTCGCTTCCGATGTTGCCCGGATTAATACGAATTTTGTCAGCACCATTCTGGATAGCTTTCAGCGCAAGACGATGATGAAAATGAATATCCGCCACGAGGGGGATGCTAATACTTTTCTTAATCTCGGGAAGAACGGCTGCCGCATCTTCATCGGGAACGGCCACGCGCACGATTTCACATCCCGCTTCTTCGAGACGATGAATTTGCTCAACCGTCGCGCGAACATCCCGCGTATCCGTCGAGGTCATGGACTGCACCGCCACCGGATGACCACTTCCAATAGTCACCGTTCCAATGCGAACTTCGCGTACTGATGGAGCCGCAGACGTTGTTTGAGATTCAGGAGTTTGATGTGTCAAAAAATCACCAAGGACAATACGTGGTCACACGGTAGAATCGCTGAGCACCGGAAAAACCGGTGGAATCGGTCCAAAAGGTTTCTTCGGTTGTGCCGGTATGTTCGAAATCAGCGTCGGCACTGTTGCTTTGCCATATCACATAAAAGCCGGCGCCGCTAACGGATTCCCAAAATAAAAACGGATAGCTGTCCACCATCGCGAGCGTCAATTCTTCCGGCTCAGGGCAGGGCTGCGTTTCACCGTTGACCTGAAAAATGAAATCACCGAATTCAGAGGCGTCTATTCCTTCGACGAGGATATAATAATCACCGACCGGCATATCCGGAATCATCAGTATCGCACCATCACCGCACCCATCTTCCGAATCATCACCGAATTGCTCGCAGCAACCACCCATCACTTGAACGCGTGCGTGAAAATTCGTCATGCACGCTGAAAAAATCAATGTTCGCTGGGACAGGTTGGAGAAGAAATACCAGACATCCGGCGATGGCGTGCCGCATTCACTGCCGCACCACGCTGTGCTGGATGACTCCTGATAGGGAATTCCATCGACAATATGAGCATACGCACAGCTATCGTGAGATGCCACCGTCCAACTATTCAAATCCACAACGAGACTGTAGCTCGAATCAGGAGTGGGTTCGTATTCAACAACGCGCAGGTAATAAGTCCCGTTATACGGCAATTCGTATTCAATATGGGAAAAGGAGCCGTCTCCACTATTATAGTCGTAAGCTAAGATTTCTTCAAGGGAATCAAAGAGCAAAAGATAGGTATCCATGTTGGAGCCTTCACAATCGAACGTGTAAGTCACTAATGTATCCCCGGAGCTTCCAACGAATTTGTAGAAGTCCATGTCTCCGGGAGGATGCACTGTCGCGCAAAAAATCGTATCCCCCTGAGCGATGAACGTCGCCTGACCGAAATCATCGTTCGGTTCCTGTTCGGAGGCCCCGAAGAGGACACACGTAAAACTAAGAAATACCCCCAGCCACCCAAGTCGATAAAGCATCCAAATCATCGATTTTATTCATTAAAAACAAGTAGATAGCTATAATCCTGCTCTAACGAAGAAAGATAAGTCTTTTCCTCCATAGAATCAACCCCGACGACAATCAATCGCCGGGGTTTTTTGTTGTAATTAACTAAGAGTCTGACTTCGTTACCCTAATGCCTCTTCAAGCTTTGCCGGTTTTTCGAGCCAGCCCCACGAATCCGGCGCCTTCCCGTGCAGAATATCAGAAAAGGCGCTTTGCAGTTTCCGAGTGATGGGTCCCGGTTTGCCGTCGCCAACAGGTTTACGGTCCACCGAACGAATCGGAGCAATCTCCGTTGCTGTTCCGGTTAAGAAGGCTTCTTTCGCTACGTAGAACATCTCGCGCGACAGGTTCTCTACTCGCGTCGGTATTTGCAGTTTCCCAGCTAATTTCAAAATGCTGTCACGGCGAATCCCCGGCAGAACCGCCGCAGATAAGGGCGGCGTTAGAAGTGTGTCTTGATAGACGACAAAAACATTCATGCCCGGACCTTCCGACACAAACCCCGCGACGTCCAGCGCGATACCTTCATGGTAGCCATTCATCTTGGCTTCAGTCTTAATAAGCTGTGCATTCGTGTAGTGCCCGCCAGCTTTAGCCATCGCCGGGAACGTATCGGGAGCCATTCGCCGCCACGAACTGATGCAAACGTCCGCTCCCTCCTTCAAAGCATCCTCACCCAAATACGCACCCCACTGCCACGTCAGAATCGAAACATCCACCGGACATGATGTCGGATCAATGCCGAGCTTGCCGAGTCCTCGAAAAGCTACCGGCCGAATATAGGCGGATTTCTGGTGATTCTCCCTGAGCAGTTCAAAACAGCCCTTTCGGATGTCGTCTTGAGAAAAGGGGATTTCCATCCCGTAAATTTTCGCGCTTGTATAGAAGCGTTCAAGGTGATCCTGTAGGCGAAAAATGGCCGGACCGTCCGGGGTGGCATAGGCTCGGATGCCCTCGAAAATCGAGGAACCATAATGAACGACATGACTGGCGATATGCAATGTCGCATCGTTCCATGAAACGATTTTTCCATTGTGCCATACTTTCAGATTCGCGTCAAACATAGGGAACCTCCTGTTGCTTAAATCTGGACGCCACGTTTTTCATAATAGGTTGACAAGACGATTGAGGTGGTGGTCGAGTCGATGATTCTTGAGTTGCGAATGCGCGTGAGCACTGTTTCGAGAGTCTCGATAGATGGCGTGACAATCTTCATGATGACGCTTTCTTCACCGGAGACCTTATGACACTCCAAGATATCCGGATCGTCCCGAAGCGCCATGAGACCCTTCTCCTCTTCCGATGAAATCGTCCCTCCGCGAAACCGGCCGGTGACAAATGCTGTCACCTCTTTGCCCATTCTTTTCGGATTCAGAATGACCATATAGCCGGCGATAATCCCCGCTTTTTCCAGTTTTCTGAGCCGCTCGATGACAGACGGGCGCGAAAGTCCCACCTCTTTCGACAGCGCCGCATGTGTCATGCGTCCATCCTTTTGCAGAAGCCGAATTAGCTCCCTATCGATAGCATCCATCGCTTTCTCTAGCATTTTTGCTAAATATAGGCATAATGCGGTTATTTGTCAACTTATCTCAGATATTTCACATATTTCACTTTACGATACGAAGGTGAACTGGCAATAATACGTACATTTAGCAGATTCCTTGAACCTCCTTTCTCTTTGAGCTTTACGAATAGTCCTTAGAGCTATACATTCTAAATTCCGGCCGGGTTACGCGCGATAACATCCTCTCGCAAGGACAAGGTATGAAGCGCTAAACCCGGCTCGGCGAAAAATATGGGTTATGCGCGATAAGCTTTGAACGGACAAGGCAAGCCTTGTCCCTACAGAGTGACATTCCGGGCAGACACGCGAATTTGCCAATAGAAAAAAGCTCCGCAGAATTGCAGAGCTCTCTTCATAAAGACTATTTTAAAAGCGTCATACTAAAACCGGAAAATTTTCTTTATTCCTCCGGTTCACTCGGACGAGCAAAGGCATAGGCAAGACCGACGGTAATTGTTTCCTTCAAACGTCCGCGCAGCGAAATTTCCTTATCGTACAACAATTGCCATGCCAGACTCACCTGCAGCAGCGACGTCACGTTTGCGCGAAGAACATTGTCCCAGTTCATGTCCATCATTTTCCAATAATCTTCGTTGGGCAAGCCTTCCAAATTCTCCGATTCGGAATAGAACAGCGCTTGAAACAGCGTCAGCTTTGAAGTAAAACTATACTTCGTCTTCGGGGAACCCAATGTCAAGTCTGTCACCCATTCCAGACCTCCATCCGTGGTGGTTTCGGAAAGAGTTTTGGTGAGATCCACGGGATCATCCATCTTAATCAAATGCTGGCGGAATCCTGCTCCGACGCGTGACGACAACGTGCGCACATCGAGAACGTTCACCAGCACGCGCGTAATTCCCGTGGTTTCGGTCAGGTCAATCGGATTAACATACCGTTTCTCGATACCCGATGCATCCAAAAACTGCGATTCGAATGTTCCCGCGACATAGGGATCCACAAACCAGCCGCGAGTGTAGCGCAAAATACTATCGAAACGAATCTTATCCGCAGACTTCTCCGGTTTCGACCATTGTTTGCTATTTTTATCCTGAGTGTGGCTCTGACCAAACTCCAGCTTCAGCTCGTTTCCATGAAACCAAGGAGACGAGTATTGACGATCAGCGGTAGCATGAAAACGCCATGCCCAAATGATAGAACCGGCTTCCCCGCCAGTCCAGTTATCGGAATAGGACGCTTGAGTCAATCCGATTCCGGTTTCGATGCCGATTTTCCACGGGCCGGGTTCGGGTAACTCCGCCAGCACCGTTCCTACACTGAAAACCATAAAAATTCCCAACACCAAGACATAAATGCACTGATATACCATGCTTCTTTCGCTCCCTGTCCTCTTACGACATGATTGCATCCATAATCTGAAATAACACTAAGCGTTCATGTCATCCCAGCGCTTCGCCATCTTGGCGAAGATGATGAGCGCAATGATGGCAACAACGCCGATGGCCGCGAAGGGCAACCAGACATAAAGATGCGGCGAATAGGTATCCCACAGCAGTTTCGTCGCCTGCACAGCGTCAATCCCGAGAACTTCCTGCAGTTTAATCATGGCTTCCGGCCGTGAGACGCCGACAAGCTGTTCAAGCTGATTCGGATCGCCATTCCAGACTTTTCCTTCCCCAAGCTGAGTGTGCTGAAACAGATATTTCTGCGCTAAGACAGCTTTTTCACCGAAATGGCCATAGACATATCCCGCGAGTTTGGAACCCGTAAAACCGCCGATTCCGATGGGGATGTTCACATAGCCGAGGTAGAGTCCCTTTTTTCCGGGAGGAGCAATGAGGCCAAGGTATTCGTTCTTTTTCGGACCCGTGAGCATCTCGCCCGCTGAAAAGAAGACGACGCCCAAGAGAAAAATCCAACCATTCGCGGTCAAACCGGCAACCAGTACACCAACAGTAGCGACGCTCATGCCGATGACCATTGCTTCGAGTGTCCGCATACGTCGTACCGCCCATGAAACCGGAATCATGAACATTACGATAAGAATCGCGTTCAGATTCAGCAGATTCTCTTGCAAGACCTGCAGTCCGCGGTTGGTCATGTGCGACATGCCCTGAGGAATCACCCCGGCAATCGAACCGCTATCGGTCCAGTCAGTCAGGAAATTCGGATGCAAATCCCAAAGCTGATACATCATCAGCCAGAAGCAGGACATAATCAGCAGCCAGGCAACCAGGCGAGGCTCGACAATATTCTTAAGTGTCCTTTTGAGAACCTCCCAGGGAGTTTCAGTCTTGGAAGCTCCTGATGGGAAATCTTTGAATGTCAGCAGCATCAAATAGTTCATTGACGTGGCCATCGCGCTGAAAAGGAAGACCCATTTCCAACCAATTCCTGTACGCAACAGACCAGCTATGGGGAAAGCAATCATCGAGCCGACATTCACGATCCAATAGAAGAATCCCCAACCCAAAGACGAGTTATCTTTCGTCAGGTTCTGCGCCAGCGAGCCTTGCAGAGCCGGTTTGAAGAAAGCCGTTCCCGTAGCCAGAACCATAATCGCTGTGAAGAAACCGGTATAGGAGCGCATATACGCCATCAGCACATAGCCGAGGATGTTCATTGTGATCGAGAAGGCGAGTACTTTCTTGTAGCCGTAGCGGTCGGCAAACCCTCCTGTGAACATCGGTAAGATGGATTGAAACACAAACCACCAAGCGTAGATACTCCCTTTTTGGACGGCGGTGAAATGCAGCCCGCCGGGATCATCGGCTTGCAGGATGTAAATAGCGACCACTGAGCGGACGCAGAAATAGGCCAATCGCTCCCACATCTCGATGCCGCAGAGCATCCAATAGCCGAACTTGAATCCGAACATTCGGAATTCTTTTTTTTCTTTGTCGTTTGAAACAATGTTAGAAAGCAGCACGATAAGTTGCTCCTACAAGTTTAATCGAATTCTATGTAAACGTCAAATTTTTCCTAAATTACTAAAAAGGGGATCTGCCTCGACGAAACTTTATTAAAAACACGGAACCCATTTTAGAAGTCAACAGAACCGATGATGTCGGTTCAGTATCATAAGCCAAAAGAGAAATCAGCTGCGCTGTTACGGTCAGCGACCGTGAGTCAATACTACTGTCTATTCCGGGGCAACCATATCCTGCCTCCAATTGATTTCAGTCCCAATTTGAATAAATGTTTCTGAAAAGAATTGAATGTAGGCTCTACCATGTAGCGTTCTGCACAGGGAAGTTCCCTGCTATAAATCCCTGCAGCGGGCTTGCCAAAAACATTGATGAGATTCCGGGAATAGAGAAATCCTTTGTATCCGTACTTACGCATAAATCTCAACGTGGTTTCATTGAAATCCTTCCTCCGCCCAAAAGGTATTGAGAATATGCTGGACATGTGTGCATTGAGTGAGTTTAATACTTCATGGTTTTCTCTGATTTCGTCCTCCTGTTCTCGGTCGCTCAAAGACGACATGACGTAGTGATTAAGTGAGTGACTACCTATCGTCAAAAAGGGACTGAAAGGAATAACTGACTTGTCGCCGATACAGTACAACATATCGCCTAAAGGGATTCCTATTCTTTCGAGAAACTTGTCGATGAACGTATCAATCTTTCGGCTGTTTATCTTGGGATTCTTGGTCATATCATAAAAATTATTTTCAGTAAGATGGGTGGCATCACTGGAGTTCTCGGAAAAGTATTCGAGAAAATCCGCAACCAGAGACTTATTGATCAGGTATCTTATTTTATCACGCCACAACGGCTTTCCGGCCAGCGAGCTGCCATTGATAAATACTGTACAGGGAGTTTCCAGAGATTCAAGCACAGGAAGCGCTTCGGTGAAAACAGATTCATAACCATCATCAAAGGTAATCGCGACATACCCCGATTTCCTCTTGTCAAGAAATTCATCGACAGTCACTATATCAAAATATTTCTTCAACCATCGAATCTGCCGATAGAGCTGATCAGGTTTGACGTTATGAAGCTTCTTCTCTATGTTCTTCGGAACGATTCGATAGGTTGAATGATAGAGTAAAACGTGAGATGAATAGAACCTCTGTAAAGAATTCAGTAATGTAAGAACTATCATCCCTCGCCATTCTCGATAAGCCTTACCGTCGGAAGAATCCCTTCTTGTACCATTTGTGAATATCGCATAAAAAAGGATTTCCTCTTTCTAAAATACTTATACGCAATGTAATCGTTCATATCTCGGTCGAAGAAAAGCTTTCCTTTGGTCCATTGCTTTGCTGCCTTCATAGTCCCGTTTTCGATGTTCTGAATGGTTTGTATCATCCGGTCTGTACCGATTTGGATACAGCGGGTGTTGATTCGACCGAAATTATCATCCGGATAAATCTCCGGTCGAACGGTATGGATGATATCTCCCGAGTCAATACCCAGGGATATCTTGTGAATTGTCACTCCGAAATACCCACATTCGTCTTCAATTATCGGCCATAGGTTTGTATTTCCGCCTCGATAGTAAGGAGAAAGGCCGGTGTGAAGATTAATGACGTGGGGCGCGGACTCGATAATCGCCTTTCTTACCAAACAGGTTCCCATAATGACGATGACGTCAGGTTTCGACTTTCGTATTATTTCGACAAAATAACGATCGTTTACGGATTGATGTTCAGGGCCGACTTGTGCGAGCAGTAGCTCGCGGTATTTGCTATGGAAGAGTTCTCTTGACCCTTGAAAAACCGCCAATTCCTCTCGTTCTTTTTCCTTGCTTAGATTGCGTCCCGAGACATAAAAGACGGCATTGAAAAACTTATTTCTCAGAGCTTTTGTTTGTTTCTTCTTCTTGGATTTCCGTTTACCGGGCTTTCTCTGCGATTTTTTAGCCCCGGTAATCACACCGACCACCATCCCGGTCTTTTCAATAATTCGGTTTGCAAAATAGAAATGTCTTTCGGCGTTATGAGTAAGTATCACTACCTTCACAACGTGAACCTCCGTTCGGAAACTAAATCATCTCAAATATAGAAACTGTTATCACAAGAGTGTCATGCAGAATAACGACTTGGTTTATTCCTCATGAAACCATAACAACAAGTGAATACTTTTAACTGAATCCAGTCAAACCGATTCATCTTTCACTCGACAATTTACCAATTCTCTGGTGTAAAGTCAAGCTGATGAAAACCTTCTAAGCAGACAAAAGCCCTTATTTTACCAAT
>CBDVDL010000052.1:0-9628 GCA_965372735.1 uncultured Alphaproteobacteria bacterium
ACGCACACTCCAGCCGGATTGCCAGAAAAAGGCTTATCGGTGAAAGCGTCTATGGTGTGAAGGGAGAGAGTCATAGAAAAAATGTACTTATCCTTTGCCATTACTCTTCAATCCATGTCGCATGCGCATTTCATCAATGGTGAGTGGTGATTTCATTTTTTATTGTCCAATAGAATAAATTCTAAAGCGAACTGCCGTAGTTTGCGAGAAGGTGCCCATTGAACTATGCCATCACTAGGCAGGACGCTCCCGCATCCTGCAGTTCTGCCCAGTTTTATTTCGCTACAACCTCCGAAGTATCGCTTGTTTGCTGCTCGCTTGGCGCAACCTTCTCGATCACGTAGTTGCAGAGCCGAAGAATTGCCAGGAAGATGGTATCAGCAGTGCCACTGTGATATTCCCCAGGAAACATTAGACTATGTGCAACCCTATGTCGAAACTTTAGACCTGCGTGTTCGATGAAAACGAATCGAAGGTAGTTAGCAATATCTTCACCGAGGAGTTTTTCTATTCTCGGCTCGCACAATAAATTGTCGATATCTCGCTCGCGCTGAACTGTATTTCCTTTATGATCACGGACAAGCATGAACGAAGGTAAACCCATCCGAACTACCATATCACGAAGCATACCCTCAATCTTCATGGTTGCTGAATCCACAAAGAGCAACATCAGTTTGAATTTCGCATCCACCTCTTGAGTAATACGAGCTTCAAAATACGTTTCAAGTAGGGGTTGCAAGAAATCAGACCACGAATATTCTATCATCTTGCCACCAGGCAGATTAGACTGCAAAGGCTGGAATGCCCAAGAGTACTTGGACAGCTCTTCTATTACTCGAGAGGCAGTGAGCCCATCTTCGCAGATATTCTTGCTTAAAATTCTGTCAATCAGCGGACTTTTCTCGTAGGTCATGATCCATCGATAGGTTTGCCAAAATTGAAATTGATCGATCTCATCGGAGCCAACATTCTTAGCGACATTGCCGCGTTCATCCAATATTTGAGTGTGGAACATTCTCTGAAATACGCTCTTACCAAGAGTATCTGCGGCGGTCTGACGAACGATAGACGAATTTGGAAGAGCGGCTGGCGAAATGATTAGGTATGCGAGTATCTCTTCAGTAGGTCGCCCTTTGAAACTCTCAGCAACCTCTTCGCACCAACGCAAAAAATCACTCGGGTCAATTTTATGTTCAATTTTTGATAAGCTTATTCCTTTACGCATTACCGAAAAACGTGTCATCAACTCGTCAACTTTTTCGTTGTTCCGCGTCTTCTTATAAAACTCAATTGCTCTTTCGCAGAAGTGACATCCAAGCAAATTGCTACCTGCGCTATTCATTGCTTTTTCCCAGACATTAGCAATCGCGCTATCCCAGTCAAATCCGCTATTTCGGACATCAACTTCGATTCTCTTGCCCAGAGTCAAGAAAGTGACTGCTTCTTCAAATATTTTATCAGCAGTCAATTCATCGGCTGTTTCGCGGCAAATCAAGGCGATTGATACCCAGTTAATTTCTCTGAAATCTCGTCGTCGTTCCTTAAGCATCAGCTCGATTAAAAAACGCCGCACTCTTATTCTCCATGAAAATTGAGAAGGATATGTTCGTATCAACTCGTAAATCGTCGATACAATTTCATCACGTGGCAATCCCGATTGCCGTGCCAAGTAGTAGGCATTGCATATGTCACTTAGCAACGCAGATCCATGAAAGGAATAGTTACGATCGCTCTCTTCCTCGATAGTCTCACGACTTAAAGCGTCGTCTACTAACTGAAGATACGACTCTATTGCGATACGTGCGAAACGCTGATGTTTGCATGTGCTTACCCAAAGCACATGGGCATATCGTGCACGTAGGATATGATTCTTGGTATCCTGAACTCGACTCTCGATATAATCAAGTGCATTATCGTCAAATTGTGCCAGCACAGTAGCTTTGGCTTCGTTATGACTCACACCAGCTGGAATGAATATCGGCCAAAAAACACCATCTTTCGGAACGGACTGAAGTGCATTTGCCTCAGTCTTGGCATTCAGACTCCTTAGTTTGTCACCGACTTTCTCTGCTTCTTCATGTTCATTCCAAAAAAGACGAGCGAACTCTTGCATGTACAAAGGATCAGTTAGCTCCACATCCATTTTTGCGATTATTTGGTCAATCATAATTTCGTTCATCAATGATTCTTTCAATCAGTGCGTCTGCCGTGCTCCCCCACCGGGGACGGTGGGGGCTAGTGTTTTTTTCAGATAGGTTTGCGTGTTGCGCCGTTGTGACTCTCCAGAGTCGCAATGGCGCCATTGCAGGTCTGGAGACCTACAACGGCGATAAAACCTTTCGAGAAACAGGGCTAACCGGATTTATATTGCGCGAGGGGTAAACGGCACCCGCTTGCGGCGATTTTGTTGTAGGCCGGTCACAGAACGGCCACTACGGTCAACATTCCGGGCGAATCGGGAGATTCACCGCGGCGGTTTATGGCGGCGTCACGAAGAATCCGCAGGGAAAATCATCACGACGGCGGCGGCGGATGTTTTCGTGTGGGTGATGCTGACGGATACGGACAGGTTTTTTTTCGCCCACCGGCCGCTGAGGCGAATTTCAGGTGCGCTACCCGGCGGCGCGACGAGTTCAACCTCTTTCCATGTCAAAGCCTTGCCGATGCCCGTCCCTAACGCCTTCGCGAATGCCTCTTTCGCTGCGAAACGAGCCGCCAGAGACCTTTCTGGAAAAGCGCGGCGTCCGCATTCGGTGAGTTCCGCGTCGGTAAAGACGCGACTCAAGAACCTGTCGTTTTTCATAAGCCTCGCGATTCGAGCGACATCCACCAAGTCAATTCCAAGCGAAGGTAGCATCACATTCATTGGTCTTTTTCAGTTTCAAGGCTGTCCAGAATCGGCAGCAGTTCGCCTAAATCATCGATATCGTAATCCGCGCCGGATTCTTTTGTGTCAAACGTATCACCATAGCGCGCGAAAACCGTTCTAATTCCAAGTCGTTTCGCGCCCACCATATCGCGTTCCGGCCAGTCGCCGACCATCAGCACTTCCTGCGGCTTGAGCTGCAGCAGTTCCATCGCCCGCTCGAACGGTCCCGGCGATGGCTTGCGCTGTCCGGTATCCTCGTAGGTAATCACTGGATCAAAAATATGATGCAAATCCAGGTAACACAGCCGCAGCCACGCTTGATTGCGCGGCGCATCGGAAATCACCGCCAGACGCAGGCCTCTTTTCAGCAGCTCCGTCAGCGCGTAATTCACATGAGGGTACAGCTCCAGCGCCGCTTCTCGTGCCCGCCGATACGCGACAATCCCCGCCGCGAGCCATTTGGGATCTATCGCACCAAATTGCTCCGACAGCATTTGATCAAAGACTTCCTGATATTCGATGCCGCGCTCGCTGTAGACTTCGAATATGCGCTGAGTTACCTCTTCTTTCGAGAGAGGCATACCGCTGTCAATCATAGCGCTTGCGGCCGCTTCCACAGCATTCTGCTTCATACGCATAAAATCGAACAGCGTGTTATCTAAATCGAAAAGAATTCCGCGAATCATGTTTCTGTATTCCTTAAACATCAAAACTTACAAAGAAAACGCTTGAGATGCAAGCCTCTAAATTTCCGTAGAAAGCTTTGAAGTCGACCCGTACCGGGCACGCGAGGACGCATGCCTCGGCGGATGGATGGGGTTCTTTGATATAGCTGAGTTTGACAATCTGAGAGTGGATTGGTATATTACTCCGATGATGAAACGATATTTCTATGTACACATCTTCCTGATTGCACTTCTGTTAGCAGTCAGTCCTGTTCCGGCTCAGACATTTCCCGAACCGTTGGGATATATCAGCGATTACGGGAACGTGATAACCGCCGCGGAACGAGACCATATCAACGCGATTTGCCGCGAGCTTCAAGAAAAAACCAGCGCCCAAATCGCGGTGGCTGTCTTTCCCGATTTGGGAGGCGAAGAATACACCGACTACGCGGTTCGCCTCTTCGAACATTGGGGAATCGGTCAACGAGGCAAAGACAACGGCGTGTTGATATTGAATGCCTTAGCGGAGCGAAAAGTTCGCATTGAAGTCGGGTATGGCCTCGAAGGGCTTATTCCCGACGGGCTGACGGGTCGGATTCTGCGGCAACGCATGTTCCCTCTCCTTAAAGAAGGGAAACACGGCGCGGCTTATTTAAGCGGCGTCGCCATCATCGCTTCGATAGTCGCCAAGGACGCCGGAGTGACACTAAGTTCATTAGAAGGCTTGCAGATTCCCCGTCCGAAATCGCAAAGTCGTCGTCCTTTCCCGATTTGGCTCATCCTTCCTTTCTTTCTGATTCCGCTGATGAGATCCCGGCGACGCCGTTCCGGTTTCGGATTGTTTCCCTTCTTCCTCGGAGCTATGATGGGTGGAGGCGGTTTCGGCGGAGGCAGCTTTGGGGGTGGCGGGTTTGGAGGCTTCGGAGGAGGCATGTCCGGCGGAGGCGGCGCTGGTGGGGGTTACTAAACCCGACCTCTCTGTTTAAAGCTTGTTTTTCAATTATCTGAAACATAAGAGACTTTATCGTGGCCAAGCAAAAGCCTGAACAAATCATCGCCGAAGCTGCCGAAAAAATTACGGCGGCATTAGGCACGAACCTTTCGGCGCTCGTGCTCTACGGCTCCCACGCACGCGGAGAGGCGCACGCGCGTTCCGATATCAATCTTTTTGTCCTCGTGCGCAACAACAGCCCCGAAGAGCTAAGCGGTCTGCTTCAAGTGGTGCCCGCTCTTGGGAAGAAGAATGTCGCGCCGCTGGTTCTCTTCGGCGAAGACGGTTTCCGCGCGAGTCAGGACACCTTTGCGCTCGAATTCCTCGACATGGCCGCTTCCCGGCGCGTCCTCGCGGGGCAGGATCCCTTCGAGAATTTCACGCCCCACTGGAACGGCCTGCGCACGGAAATCGAGCGCGAATTCCGTATTCGTTCGATGCAGCTTCTGCGCATGTGGTTCCTGAGCGCCGAGAAACCTGCCGCATTGAAGAACCTGATGCGCAGCAGCCTCTCGTCGTTTCTGTCGCTACTCCGCGGGATTGTCGCTTTGGAAAAGAAGCAGGTACTTTCGATTCCGCATGAGGAGCTTTTGGGCGAGATTACCGGGGAACGCGGACTTAACCCAGAACTGTGGAAGCGTTTCTGGCAAGTCGCCCGCGAAGATGTCAAACTGAATACCGATGACCTTCGCAGCCTGTTCCACGATTATCTTTCCGAAATACGAAAACTGACCGTCTATATCGATACATTCGCTATGTAAGCGCTGCATCGTTTTGCGAGCATGCGCAAGTGACTGCACGCTCGATGACGGAAAGCAGAGATTTTTCTCGACAAATTAATACATAACTGATTAAGGAGACCTATGAAAGCGGTCATTACAGTTTTGCTGGTTCTCGTAGGTATCGGCCTTCTTTTCGCTTTCTGGATTTACGGCACCTACAACAGCTTCGTCACCCTTGACGAAGAAACCAAAAAGGCCTACGCGCAGGTCGATGTCGTTCTACAGCGGCGGTTTGACTTGATTCCGAACCTCGTAGAGACGGTCAAAGGCTATGCGGCTCACGAGAAAGACGTTTTGATGGGCGTGACGGAAGCGCGCTCACGAGTGGGACGCGCTCAAAGTATGGGTGAACGCATCGGTGCGCAGAACCAGCTCAGTTCCGCGCTGTCAAGATTGCTGGTCGTGGTGGAAAATTATCCGCAGCTAAAGGCCGACCAGAATTTCCTGGCGCTTCAGGATGAACTCGCGGGGACGGAAAATCGCATCAGTGTGGAACGGCGCCGCTATAATCAGGCGGCGACGGAATACAACAAGCGCATACGAAAAGTGCCCGCGAAAATCATCGCAGGCATGTTTGGATTCGAACGGGCGGCGCTGCTCGAAGCTCCCGCAGGAGCTGAGACGCCTCCCAAAGTAGAATTTTAGATGTAAGCATATCCCAAAAATAACAGAGGAGAATCTGCGAATGTCTCCGCCGCAGCATCATCTCCTCCATTGTACTAATCGCGACGATGGTCGTGCTGTGAGTGATATTCTTTTATTATGGATCTATTGATAGGTACTTCATTTCTAGGTATATTATAATGAAGAGCCGCACATTTCAATAGCATTAGATGAAATCTGGAAGGTTTTTGAAAGGGCTGTATAATGAAAGTGTTCCAAGACCTCGAATTGCGAGGCGACAGAGACTCACTCGTGCGCCTTGTCGAAAATATTCGAACGAGGTTGAGTAATGGATGGACGCGTGCTGAAGAAGTTGAACGTCGGTACTCTCGTGATGTCCGTAGAGAAACCTATTGCTTCTCGTGTACAAAAATTGGGGATCGTGAATCCGCAACTCTTTTACTTGTCCAAAGTGAGCCAGGTTTACTGCGTGTATCAAACATCATCCCCCGTGAAACGGGAAAGCTTTCTATCAATCAATATAATCGTATTCTTAACGATTTCTATGATCGATTTGTTCATTCCGAAGCAGGTGAAATGGGAGTGGAGGGTTCTCCTTCTTCAGCCGAAATGAATCTTGAAGATTTTATTTCCCATGAAGCAGCGGAAAAACTAAGAGTTTTTTCCAGTTGCGCAAATAAATCAACAGGAAGCAGTCATCCCAATGATAGAGAGAGATGGTATGATTTTATTATTACAACGTATACAGAGGGGAACAAACTTGATAATGATATCTTATTTCGTTGGTTAGTTGAGGAAGAAAAATGGCCAGAGGAAATTGCCCATGATCTCATAATTGAATATGAATTCGCAGGCGGCTTGATTTCATTTTATGATAGAAGAAGACAATGAGTTCAAGTACATCTTACAGAATATCTGATGCAACAAATATTATAAGTGCATCACCTGCACCAATTCTTTTTCCAGATACTTGTGCCCTTCTTGATTTAATAAGGCTACCGCACATTCCTTTTCAAGAGAAAACTGAAACATCAGTACGCAAAAAAAGATCAGGTGTAACCGCACGCAGAGAAATCGAGGCAGTAAAACGTATTATTAGCTTTTCACAAAGGTCACCTTGTGGTCTTTGGATTGCTATTCCTTTCCTTGTTCAGAAAGAGTGGAACTATGGAATTTTGAAAGAACAAGAAGATCTCGGGGCGTATTTGAAGAAGTTGGATAAGCACATTGAAATAGCTCATGCTGTGGCCGATACTACTGTTAACAATTTACCTAGTCTATTTCAATATTTAAGTCTGAATCTGGAACAAGTGCTTGAAGATCTATGTGTTGATCTTTTCAGTGGAGCAATCCTGCTTTCAGAAGACAGTGCCTGCAGGATGAAAGCACTTAAGCGCCTAGAAGATGGAAGACCGCCCGCGAAGAAAGGAGGAGGCGAATTAGACGATTGTAAAATAATCGAACATTGTATCGAACTATGCGCACAGCTAAGAAGTTTGGGATTCTCACAGAAGTGTATATTTCTTACTTCAGATACTAATGACTATTGCACTCTTAGTCCAATCGAACCCAAAGGAACTTTAAAATCGGAATTGAGTGCGGTCGGTCTCTCGCTTACAACAGATTGGCAATGGACGAAATCCGAATTGGGAATTTAGGAGAAAGAGGATAGATATTATTTGCAATACCTAATCCAATCCACCATAGCCATCATTACGATTATGTATCCATTAGGGGTGGCGGCGATTTTTCTTGGGTCGTCGGGCGCATTCCATACGGGGGGAAATTGCTCGGATTCCAAATCGCCGACGGGCTTGCTATTATGCTCATGGATTGATTGCGCTACTGTATTATAACAATCTGGAATTAATCCCAAAAATCGGAGCTAAAGGTTCTCAGGCTCAGGCCAGTGCGAGTCGGTTTCCGTTTCATCGTCCTCCTGTTTGCCAAGTTCGACGATGTCGTTTGAAAAGGTAGACATCACGCCGTTCATCGGGTTGGTCACCATTAATCGAAGCCAACTGTCATTTTCGTCTGCACGCTTGGCGCACGGCAGTTCTGGCCGTTTCTTCTCATCAAGGTTCATCACATCACTCATCACAACTATCATCAATCCTATACCCTGCAATGGCAAAGGGAGTGCCAGCAACTAACAAGATTATGCGACTACCCCAAGATAAAATAGAAGAGATACGCGAAGCGACGGATATCGTCGGCTTAATCAGCGAATACGTGACACTGCGCAAGAAGGGTCAGAACCATTTCGGACTCTGTCCTTTTCACGAGGAAAAAACGCCGTCTTTTTCGGTGCATGCCGACCGCCAGATTTTCCATTGCTTCGGCTGCGGCAAAGGCGGCAACGCCATCAGTTTCCTGATGGAAATCGAAAAGCTGAACTTTATCGAAGCGGTGCGCGTGCTGGCGCAAAAGGTGGGAATCGAGTTACCGCGCGAAACCGAGCGCTCAGATGAAGATGTTTCTGAAGCGGAACAACTTGCGAAAGCGAATGCGCTGGCGTGTGAGTTCTTCCATCAGCAGCTTCTGTCGCAAAGCACGAAAGGCGCAGAGCAAGCGCAGAAGCATTTGTCCAAGCTCGGCTACAGCTCGGAAATTATCAAACGCTACAAAATCGGTTATGCGCCGGACAGTTGGGAAGCGTTCATATCACACGCCCGTTCAAAGGGGTTCGAAACGGGGATTTTCGTTCGAGCGGGACTGCTCAAAGAGGGACGCGAAACCGGAAAGCCTTACGACGCGTTTCGCAACCGGCTGATGTTCCCGATTCGCAATCTTTCTGGCCGTGTCGTCGCGTTCGGCGGGCGGACGCTTTCGGAAGACGCCGATACCGCGAAATACATCAATTCCCCCGAAACAGCGATTTACCATAAAGGCAAAGTGCTCTTCGGTCTCTGGGAAGCGCGTAATGCCGTTCGCAAAAACAGCCGCGCACTTTTAGTGGAAGGTTACACCGATTTAATCACGCCGGCGGCTGCAGGTGTCGAGAATATCGTCGCCTCTTTGGGCACCGCGCTGACATCTGAACAGGCGCGGCTGCTCCGACGGTTTGCGTCGGAAGTTGTTATTCTTTACGACGGAGATAACGCGGGGCGCAACGCGGCGAGGCGCGCGGTGGATGTCTTACTAACGGAAGGTTTGAGCGCGCTCGTCGTCGTTCTGCCCGATGGGAAAGACCCGGATAGTTTCGTCAGGTCTGACGGCGTGGAAGCGTTATGGGAGCTCGTGAATAACGCTCTGTCGCCGGTGAAATTTCAAATGATGCTGGCGAGAGGAAAAAGTGATGCGCTGAGCGCCGCAAACCGAACAGCAGCGATTCGTGCGCTCTTGGAAACCGCTCGACTGATTTCGAAACCTGTGGAGCAGGAAATCTTTCTTCAAGACATCTCGGTCGAAACCGGCGTTGCTTTGGATGCATTGCGAAAAGCGCTGCCGCGCCGGACGACTCCCTCTAAATCTCGCAAAACAACAGCGGATGCGCCTCAGGGATTTCAAATAACCGCCGCTCAATTCGAGCTGGTGAAGCTGCTGGTGCGCGCGCCGGATTTGAGGTCGCGCATCTTCGGCGACTTCGATTTGAATGACATCGAGGATGAAACGCTGCGCCCGCTCGCGGAGAAAATCGAAGAGTTGAGTCTCATGGAAACGGAAGAATCTGTCGAGAAACTCTTGGATTATTTCC